>NZ_JARACH010000029.1:0-113993 GCF_029087445.1 Amycolatopsis sp. La24 | reverse complement strand
CCCCGGGCGCGGTGTTCCACTCCGACCGCGGCACCCAATACACATCAACCGAGTTCCGCGACACCCTGACCGCGCACGGCATCCGGCCCTCGATGGGCAGGACCGGGTCCTGCTACGACAACGCCGCCGCCGAATCCTTCTTCGCCACCCTCAAAACCGAGATCGGCGCCCGCTCCTGGACCACCCGACACCAAGCCAGGCAAGCGGTTTTCGCCTACCTCGCCTACTACAACCACCACCGCCTGCACTCCACCCTCGACTACCGCACACCCCACGAAACCCGCCTGAACTACCATCACCACCACGCCCACGCGGCATAAACCCGGTGACCGGCACCCGGGGGAAACCTCAGTCACTACGGCGCGGGGGTGCTTGTCAAGGCGGGAAAGATGCCTTGACAAGCACCCCCGCGCCGTGTTTTTGGCGTCGTATCGGGGGTGGGGGAGGTGTGGGTGCCTGGTTGGGTGGGTGCGCTGGCTGCGGGTGGGTGAGTGGTGGGGCTAGCGCCCCAATGTGGCATTGGGTGCATGTGACGCACCGAATGCCGCATTGGGTGCGTGGGATGCACCCAATGTGGCATTGGGGTTTCTCAGCAGCGGGCGCGGGTGTGTCGATCCTGGGCGCGGACGGTCGTGAGGGGAACCCTGAGGGAATCAGAGTTCCTCGGGGTTCCCCTCACGACCGCCTCTCCATGGGACTAGGCGCCTGGCGGGCGGTCCCGGACCACGCAGGTGAGCCTGGCGGTGCAGGTGCGGCGGCCTTCGTCGTCGGTGAGCACGATTTCCGACGTGATGGTGCCCCGTCCGACGTGCAGGGGGGTCGCGACTCCGGTCACGGTGCCGGAGCGGACTGCGCGGTGGTGGGTGCAGGACAGCTCAAGACCCATCGCGGCGCGTTCCGGGCCTGCGTTCAGTGCGGCCAGCACCGAGCCCAGGGCTTCGGCGACGGTGGCGTTCGCGCCGCCGTGCAGGAGGCCGTAGGGCTGGAGGTTGCCTTCGACGGGGATCGTGCCGACGACCCGCTCGGGGGTCAGCTCCACGAGCTTCAGCCCGATCTTGTCGTTCAGCTGCTGGTCCGCGGCCGCGGGGTCCATGCCCGCGAACTGGCCCGGCGTGATTTCCGCCGTCTGCTCGGTCACTCTCTGCTCCTCAACCTATGCGACACGCAAGAGTGTCAGACCCTCACCCTAGACTCGCCCCCGTGAGCCCGAGTGAGAACCGAACCGTTGCCAAGACCACAGGCGCCGCCGGTGCGCAGGAACGACCCCGGCTGCTGCTGATCGACGGCCATTCGATGGCCTACCGCGCCTTCTTCGCCCTGCCCGCGGAGAATTTCCGCACGAAGACCGGGCAGGTCACCAACGCGGTCTTCGGCTTCACCTCGATGCTCATCAACCTGCTGCGCGACGAGAAGCCGACGCACCTCGCGGTCGCCTTCGACCTCTCGCGCAAGACCTTCCGGTCGGAGACGTACGCCGACTACAAGGCAAACCGCAGCGCCACGCCGGACGAGTTCCGCGGCCAGGTCGACCTGGTCAAAGAGGTGCTCGAGGTGCTCGGCATCCCTTCGCTCACGAAGGAGAACTACGAGGCCGACGACGTCATCGCCACGCTCACCACGCAGGCGGGCGAGGACTACGACGTCCTGATCTGCACCGGCGACCGCGACGCGTTGCAGCTCGTCACCGATCGGGTGACCGTTTTGTACCCGAAGCGGGGCGTCTCCGACCTCGTGCGGTTCACGCCGGACGCGGTGGAAGAGAAGTACGGCCTCACGCCGACCCAGTACCCGGACTTCGCGGCCCTGCGCGGCGACCCGTCGGACAACCTGCCCGGCATCCCCGGCGTGGGGGAGAAGACCGCGGCCAAGTGGATCCGGCAGTTCGGCAGCCTGGCCGACCTGATCGACCGGGTCGACGAGGTCAAGGGCAAGGTCGGCAACGCGCTGCGCGAGCACCTGTCCTCGGTCCAGCTCAACCGGCAGCTCACCGAGCTGGTCCGCGACGTGCCGCTGGAGTCCGTGCCGGACCAGCTGGAGCTGCGCCCGTGGGACCGCGAGGCAGTGCACCGGCTCTTCGACGAGCTGGAGTTCCGCGTCCTGCGCGACCGCCTGTTCGAGACGCTGAGCAGCGCCGAACCGGAGGCCGAGGAAGGCTTCGAGGTGTCCGGCTCCGCGCTCGCGCCGGGTGCGCTCGGCGCGTGGCTCGAAGCGCACGCCGGTGCGGCCGAGCCGGTCGCGCTGTCGTTCCGGACCACGGGTTCGTCGGTCCGTTCCGACCTCAAGGCGGTCGCCTTCGCCACGGCTGACGGCGAGGGTGCGTACGTCGACGTCACGGCGATGGACGAGGCGGACGACCGGGCGCTGTCGGCGTGGCTGGCGGACCCGAAGATCCGCAAGATCGGCCACGACCTGAAGGTGCCGCTGCACGCGGTGCGCTCCCGCGGCTGGACGTTCGGCGGGCTCAGCATGGACACCGCGCTCGCCGCGTACCTCGCGCGGCCGGGGCAGCGCACGTTCGGGCTCGACGACCTGGCCCTCCGCTACCTGCACCGCGAGCTGCGCTCGGAAGCGGGAGACGGCGACGGCCAGCTGTCGCTGCTCGACGGCGGCGCGGACGAGCTGGAGCAGAAGGAAATCTCCGCCGAGCTGGTGAAGGCCCGCGCGGTCTTCGAGCTGGCCGGCGCGCTCGCCACCGAGCTGGAGGAGCTCGGCGGCGCGAAGCTGCTGGCCGAGCTGGAACTCCCGCTGCTCGAAGTGATCACCGAACTGGAAGCGGCGGGCATCGCGGTCGACGTCGACCAGCTCACCGAGCTGGAGGCGCACTACCTCAGCCGGGTCACACAGGCCGCGGAATCCGCGTACGAGGTGATCGGCAAGCAGATCAACCTCGGTTCGCCGAAGCAGCTGCAGGTGGTGCTGTTCGACGAGCTGGGCATGCCGAAGACCAAGCGCACCAAGACCGGCTACACCACCGACGCGGACGCGCTGCAGTCGCTGTTCGAGAAGACCGAGCACCCGTTCCTGCAGCACATGCTGGAACACCGCGACGCGACGCGGCTGCGCACCACGGTCGAGGGCCTGATCAAATCGGTCGCCGACGACGGGCGCATCCACACCACGCTGCAGCAGACGATCGCGGCCACCGGACGGCTGTCGTCGATCGAGCCGAACCTGCAGAACATCCCGGTGCGCACCGAGGAAGGCAGGCGCATCCGCGACGCGTTCGTGGTCGGCGACGGCTACGTCGAGCTGATGACCGCGGACTACAGCCAGATCGAAATGCGGATCATGGCGCACCTGTCGAAGGACGAGGGCCTCATCGAAGCCTTCAACAGCGGCGAGGACCTGCACACGTTCGTAGCGTCGCGTGCGTTTTCCGTGCCCGCCGCGGAAATCACGGCGGAACAGCGCTACCGCGTCAAGGCGATGTCGTACGGATTGGCATACGGCCTGTCGGCGTACGGGCTGTCGCAGCAGCTGAAGATCTCGACGGAAGACGCGAAAGAGCAGATGGAGGCGTACTTCTCGCGGTTCGGCGGGGTGCGCGACTACCTGCAGTCGGTCGTCGGGGAGGCTGCGAAGCGCGGGTACACCGAGACGATCTTCGGCCGCCGCCGCTACCTGCCGGACCTGAACAGCGACAACCGGCAGCGCCGCGAAATGGCCGAGCGGATGGCGCTCAACGCCCCGATCCAGGGCAGCGCGGCCGACATCATCAAGGTGGCGATGCTGAACGTGCACCGCGCCCTCGCCGAAGCGGGCTCGCGCAGCCGCGTGCTGCTCCAGGTCCACGACGAACTGGTCCTGGAAATCGCCGACGGCGAGCGTGCGGACGTCGAGAAACTGGTCCGCGAGGGCATGGGCTCGGCCGCGGAACTCACCGTGCCGCTGGAGGTTTCGGTCGGGTACGGACGCTCGTGGAACGAGGCCGCGCACTGAGTTGAGGCACGCCCGGGGCCGGTCGGCGACAGGCCCCGGGCACTCAGGCACAGCGAGGCTGGAACGGACTCGGCGAGTCCGAACGGGCAGGCACGAGTCGGCCGTGCGGGCGAGGGCGTCCGGCCAGCGATCGCGGTTCGTCGGCGTGGACGAAAGAAATCGGCGGCTCGCCCGTTCGGACGAGCACGGGCGGGGATTCACGGATCTTCGCCGCGGGCAAGGCAATCGGCGGCACATCCGGGCACGCGCGCGAATCGGCGGCACCGGCGACAGCTCTGCGCCGAAGGCGAACACCGGCGCGGGCAACGGAATCGGTAGCGAACCCAGCCGAGCAAACCCGCGCGGGCAACGGAATCGGTAGCGAATCCAGCCGAGCAAACCCGCGCGGGCATCGGAATAGGTAGCGAATCCGGCCGAGCAAACCCGAATCAGCAGCCTCCGCAGATCCGCCGTCCGCCTCGGCCAACCCGCGTCGAACCCGGCGCGGAAGGCCCAGAACCCTTGCCCGACAACCCAAGCAAGATCGCCACCACCGTCGCGGCGATCTGACTGCCCGCCAACACGATGCGACTCCCCGAAACCGGTGTCACCCACGAGAAGTGTCTGCACGCCGCTGAACGGGTGAGCTTGCTGCTCCAGCGTGGGCCACTTTCCGCGAACGCCGCCCGGGCCGCCGATCGCGCGGCGTAGGGTCCCCTCGTGGGGTACCAGGCCGAGCGTCGACGCTGGCGGGTTCGCCTGCGCGACCGCACCGGCGGGATCCGCGGGGCAGGCACCATGCTCGACGAGGACCATGTGCTCACCTGCGCGCACGTCGTCGAGCGGGCGGGCGGGCCGGACGCGGACGTCCTGGTCGATTTCGTCGGGCTGCCCGGCACCCCGGTCGGTTCCGGCCGCGTCGTGCCGGGGGCGTGGGTGCCGCCGGGGCCGGACGAGCGCGGCGACATCGCGGTGCTGCGGCTGGCCGAGCGGGTGCCGGGAGCCAAGGGCGCGCCGTTGTACCGGATGCCATTGTCCGACGGGCAGGCCGTGCGCGCCTACGGGTTTCCGGAAGGCGCGGACGAGGGGCTGTGGACGTTCGGCGAGCTCGCCGGCGAGGGCGGGCCCGGATGCGAATGGGTGCAGCTGGGCCGGAAGAACGACGACCAGCCGATCACCGGCGGGTTCAGCGGCACCGCCGTGCTCGACGAGGAGACCGGCCGCGTGGTCGGCATGGTCGTGTCCCGCTACCAGGCCGAGGGCGAGCGGGTCGCGTGGATGATCCCGGTCGAGACGATTCTGGGCTACCTCGGCGCGGACCGGTGGGGGCGGGGGAGCCCGGCCGTCGACCAGACCTTCGGCCGCGAACTCGACCGGGTCGCCTACGACCCGCAGTTCGCGCGCGAGGTCGTGGGCTGGTTCGGCGAGGGGCACGGCGTGTGGATCGTCGTGACCGGCGAGGCCGGGTCCGCGAAGGCCGCCGCGCTGGATCTCGCGGTGGTGCTCGCCGACCGGGAGCGTTCGGCGGCGGCGAACGCACTGCGCGACACCCTGGCCAAGGAAACCTTGCCGCCGGCGGGAAGCGTCGACCTCGCGGTGGACGCGGCGGGCAAAACCTCGGCTCAGGTGCGGCAGCGGCTCGCCGAGCGGCTTGACCTCACGCTGGACAACGGGGTGACGCATTCGGGCGTCGGCCGCACGGTGGTGGTGAACGCGATCGACGACGCGGCCGAGCCGGAACAGCTGATCGGCGAGGTGCTCGCGCCGCTCGCGGACCGCGCCGCGGGGCTGGGGATCCGGCTCGCGCTCGGGTTCCGCCGCGAGTCGTCGCCGGGGCTGACGGAGTTGCGGTCGCGCCGGAACGGAGCGCGCCCGGACGGGTTGGCGCGCCGGATTTCCGCGCTGGACAAGCAGATCGACGAACTCGCCGCGATCGAGGAACACCTCTCCGAACTGGCTCCGCGGTTCGCGGTGAGCGACATTCCGCCGCCGCGAGTGCGTCGCCGGCGTGGCGCGGTGAGCCGGTTGCAGGAAGCCGCCGATCTCGGTGAGGTCGCGTGGGCGGAACGACACGTCGAGGAAGTCGCCGGGGTGGTGGCCGCCGATCTGGCCGCGGCGAAAAGCGCGCGCGATCGCCTGGACGCGGCACATGACCGCCGTACCGAGTTGAGATTTCGTCTCGACGGTTACGGAGAGCGTGCCCGCGCAGCCGGCCGGGTCGAGGATCCGCTGCTGGATTCGTTGTACGCCAACGCTTGGCATCTGCTGTACGAGGGCGCGTGCGATCCGGAGGAGGCCGCGGCGGCCGTCGAGGCGTTCGGTGCCGCGGTGCGCAAGGGGAATCGATGACCGCCTGCGCCCGCCCGGACTGCTCCGGCACGATCAGCCGCGCCGGGTTCTGCGCGAAATGCGGCTGGGCGCCGGGATCCGAGCCGAAGAAGCCGCCGCCGAAAGCCGACGCGACGCTCGTCATCCCCGCTCCGGGCGCGAGTCGGATCGCCGACACCGTCGTCACTCGGGAGCAGCAGACCGCCGGGCACGGCACCGGCGACGACTACATCCCGCTCCCGGTAGTCGTCCTGCCGGACATCGCCGGGCGTGTCCTCGCTGATCCGCACGTCGCCGAGGACGAACGGTACTGCGGCAAACGCGGTTGCGGCGCGCCGGTCGGCCGCTCGGCGGGTGGCCGTCCCGCGCGCACCGAAGGCTTCTGCTCGCAGTGCGGGACGCCGTTTTCCTTCTCTCCCAAGCTGTTTCCGGACGACGTGGTCGACGGCCGCTACCAGGTGCACGGCTGCATCGCCCGCGGCGGCCTCGGGTACGTCTACCTCGGCACCGACCTGCGGCTGAAGCAGTACGTCGCGCTGAAAGGCCTGCTCAACACCGGCGACGAAGCCGCGGTGCGGATCGCCGAGACCGAGAGCCAGGTGCTGACCTCGCTCGACCACCCGAACATCGTCCGGATCCACGACGTCGCCACGCATCCCGATCCGCACGGCGGGCCGGACGCGCGCTACATCGTCATGGAGTTCGTCGACGGCCTCCCGCTCGCCGAGGTGATGCGGCGCGGCCGCGCGATGCTCGACGGGCCCGAGGGCAAGCTGCTGGTCGAGCACGTCGTGGCGTACGGCCGCGAGATCCTCACCGCGCTTGGCTACCTGCACGAACAGGGGCTGCTGTACTGCGATCTGAGCCCGCAGAACGTGATCCACGGCGAGAGGCGGGTCAAGCTGATCGATTTCGGCGCGATCCGCAAGATCGGCGACCAGACCAGCCCGATCGTCGGCAATCCGCGGTTCCAGATCGGCGCGACCGAACTGGACGAGCACGGCCTCACCGTGCGCTCGGACATCCACACCGTCGGCGCGACGCTGCGCGACCTGTTCCGCTGCAGCGACGGCTGGCCGCGTCCGGCCGACAAACGGATCGCGCTCGGCGTCGAATCCTTCACCCAGGTGCTCGACCGCGCGACCGGGCCGTACGAGCACCGGTTCGCCACCACCGGCGAAATGCTCGTGCAGCTCGACGGCGTCCTGCACGAGATCCTTTCGCTGCGCGATCGTCAGTCGCGCCCGTCGATCTCCACCCTGTTCACCGAAGCGGCGGTACTGCTGGACGCCGGGCTCGGCCAGCCGCGGCCGGTCGGGGAGTGGGTGCGTCGCGCCCGGCGCACCGCGGGCCCGCTCGGCGCGCTGCCCGCACCGCTCGACATCGCGCTCGGATTGCCGGTGCCGCACGAGGATCCGCACGATCCGGCGGTCACCTTCCTGCGCACCGTCCGCGCGCCGGATCCCGCTCGGCTGCTGAAGAAACTCGAACGCGCGGACTCGACGGTCGAGGTCGAGCTGCGCCGCTGCCGGGCCTGGCTCGAACTGTCCCAAGTGGACTCAACTGGCACGGAGCAAGCCGCGCGACGAGTGGACGCGGCCGAGAAACTGCTCGGCGCCCGGGCGAAGCACGACTGGCGGATCGCCTGGCATCGCGGGCTGGTCGCGCTCGCCGCGGGCGCGGTGGAGAGCGCGCAGACCTGGTTCGAGCGCGTCCACCGCGACATCCCGGGGGAGGAGACGCCGAAGCTCGCGCTCGGCCTGTGCGCGGAGCACTGCGGCGGCCCGAAGAAGGCGGCGCGCTACTACGACGCGCTGTGGGTGCGCGACCATCTGCAGGTCAACGCCGTTTTCGGGCTGGCTCGCGGGCATCTGCAGCTGGACGAGCGCACGGCCGCGGTGGAACTGCTGGACCAGGTCCCGGAGTACTCGCGGCACGACGAGGCGGCCCGGATCGCCGGAATCCGCGTGCGCGCGGGCATCCTGCCGGTGGGCGACGCGCTGCCCGACATCGAGGACCTGGCCGAGTCGATCGACCGGCTGTCCGCGCTGGAAGTCGACAGCGACACCTCGGACCGGCTCACCGCCGAGGTCCGGGAGAGCGCGCTGCGGTGCTTCCTGGCCGGGATGCGCGGGATGCCGCCGGGTCCGGTGCTCGGCGAACGGCTCGACGAGCACGGGCTGCGGCTGCTGGTGGAGCAGTCGTACCGGCGGATCGCGCGCCGGGCGGGTTCGGCTGAGTACCACGACGCTTTGGTCGACCGCGCGAACGAGACGAGGCCGACGACCTGGGTGTAGGCGGCGAAGGGGCGAGGGATGAGCAGGGGTTGGGACGTCGAGGTCCATCAGAACCGCTACCTCGGCGAAGGCGACACCGCGATGCAGGCCGTGGTCACCGTTTCCGCGCGCGACGACGGCGACGCCGCTCTTCGGCCGCCCGGCGCGGAAGTGCTCCTGGTCGACTGCTCGACCTCGATGCGCTACCCGCCGACGAAGATCGCCGCCGCGCGCCGGGCCGCAGCAGCGGCGATTTGGGCCCTCCCGGACGGCGTCGCTTTCGCCGTCGTCCGAGGCACCGAGCGCGCCGACCTGGCGTATCCGGACCCGTTCGGTCTCGCGGTCGCGTCGAACGAAACGCGGGCAGCCGCAGTCGCCGCAGTGGAGCGGTTCGTCGCGGTCGGCGGCACCGCGATGGGCACCTGGCTGGAGTGCGCAAGGCACCTGTTCGCTTCGGTGCCGGACGCAGTGCGCCACGCGATCCTGTTGACCGATGGGAACAACCAGTCGCAATCCCCGGAAGCACTGCGTCGCGAGCTGGACGCCTGCGAAGGCCAATTCGTCTGCGACGCAAGGGGAATCGGCGACGGCTGGCAACGCGCCGAGCTGGTCGAGATCGGCCGGGTGCTGCGCGGTTCCGTCGACTCCGTGGTGCGCGACGAAGACCTGGTCGACGACTTCCGCGCACTGATGGCCGCGGCGCTCGCCAAGGTCATCCCGTCGGCGCGGCTGCGGATCGGCGTCACCGAGCAGACCACGCTCCGGTTCGTGAAACAGGTCTGGCCGAGCGAATACGACCTGACCTCGCGCTGCGTCCCCGACGGCGACCGGAAAACGGTCCTCTCCCTCGGCTCCTGGAGCGCCGGCGAGACCCGGGAATTCCAGCTCGCGGTCGAGGTTTCGGCAGACGCTCCACCGGAATACGGCTCCGACCGGATGCTCGCCTGGGTCGAGGTCGACGGCTCACCGGATTCGGCGGTGCCCGTTCTGGCGCACTGGACCCGCGACCCGGTCGCACCGACACTGGTCGACCCGAAGGTGCGCCGTTACACCATGCACGCCGAGTTGAGCGAGGCACTGGTCAACGCCGACGAGGCCTACGCCGCGGGCGACCACGCCCGAGCGGCGCGGGAATGGGGCCAGGCCGTCGAAATCGCCACGCGGACCGGCAACACGGAGGTGCTGCGCCGGCTCGCCCGGGTAGTCGAAACGGACGGCGACGACGTGCGCCTGCGTCCCGAGGTCACCCGCAGCGAACTGCTCAACCTGCTGGTCTCCACGGTCTCGAACGTCGGCGGCGAACCTCGCGACACCCGCGCCGTGCCCCTTCCGGACGCCGAACCGGCGATCTGCCCGCAGTGCGGAAACCCGAACCCGTCCGACGCGCGATTCTGCGAGGAGTGCGGCGAACGGTTCGACGGAGGTGCCGCGTGACGCTGCGGACGCGGCAAGCACTCGTGCGGATCCGGGCAGTGCTGCTGGCCGGGACCGTGCTCGCGCTGGTCACGTCGTACCTCGCGGTGAGCGGCGTGGTCCGGACAGCCGACCAGATCTCGTCCGCGACCAGCCGGGCGATCCTCGAGGTCGCGGCCGCGCGGGACGCCCTCGTGTCCGCCGACGCCGCCGCCATCGCCAGTTTCGCTTCCGGCGAGGCGAAACTGGCCGGTCCGGGACAGGAGTACGAAAACCGGATGGCGTCGGCGAGCCAAAGCCTCGCGCGCGTCGCGGAGTTCAACCAGGCAGGCGAGCCCGGCACCGGAACCCTGCAAACCGTCGAAGGCCTGGTCGCGTCGTACTCCGGTGCCATGGGCCAAGCGGACGCACACTTCCGGCAACCAGGCGGGGAACTAGTCGGATTAGCCGACCTCTGGTACGCCTCGCTGCTGCTGCACGGCCCCGACAACGTCCTCGACCTGCTGGGCAAACTGCAAAAAGACGAACGCGCCGCCCTGGACACCCAGATCTCCGGCACGAGGATGAGCGCGGGCCCGCTGATCCTCTGGCTCCTGCCGCCGCTCGTCCTGCTCGCCCTGCTGGTGTCGACGCAAGTCTTCCTCCGCCAACGCTTCCGCCGCCGTTTGAACCTGCCTCTGCTGGGCGCGACCGCCCTAGGCCTGGGCGTCATCGCGGGACTGCTGCTGGCCGCCGCCCTCGCCGGACGCCTCGACACCGTGCGCAGCAGCGTGGACGAAGCAGTCGCCGTCCGAGAGAAAAGCATCGAAGCCGCCGACGCCGACGGCCACGCCCGCTTAGCCGCCCTCCTGTACCAACGCTGCGGCCCACCCGGCTGCGGGTCCACTGTGGACGATTTCCGCCGCCAAACCCTGTCCGCCTCGACCGCCGCTCCAGCGCAGAACGCCATCACGTCCGCCGCCCGCGCCGTGACGTCCGCCGGAGCCGCAGCCACCGAATCCGGCGGCCTGCCAGTGCTGGTCCCGGCCGCCCTGATCCTCGCCGGAGCCCTGACTGTCGTCGGCTTGTACCGAAGGATCGACGAATACCGGTACCGCCCATGAACCGTCCACTGTGGAAAAACTTGCTCCTGCTGGCCGCCGCCGCGCTGGTAGCGGCTTCGTCGGCGTGCGGAGTCGCCGCAGGTAGCAACACGCTCCAGGTGATCGGCGTATGGACCGAAGGTGAGGAAGCCGCGTTCAACCAGGTCAAGCAACGCTTCGAAGCGAAGACCGGCATCGAAGTCCACTATCAAGGCACGCGCGCGGTAGAGCAGGTCCTGGCCGCCGACGTTCAGCAAGGCGCCGCCCCCGACATCGCAGTCCTGTCCAGCCCCGGCCTCTTGGCCGACTACGCCCGCCGCCAGGAAATCAAACCCCTCGACTTCCTGGAACCCCAAGCCGAATCCTTCTACGGCAGGCAATGGGTCAACCTGCAACGCCTCGGCACCGGAAAGCTCTACTCCGTCGCGGTGAAGGCCGACCTCAAAAGCGCGATCTGGTACCGCCCGGCAACCCTGCCCGGCCCGAAACCCGCCACCTGGCCGCAGCTGGTAACCCTGGCGAACAGCCAGAACACCCCATGGTGCCTAGGCTTAGCCGCCCCTCCCACCTCGGGCTGGCCAGGCACCGACTGGATCGAGGACATCCTGCTGCACTCCGCGGGCCCGGAGATCTACCGCCAATGGTCCGCCGGAACCCTCCCGTGGACCTCAGACCCAGTACGCAAAGCGTTCCAAGACTGGGGCGCCCTGGCAGTACACCCCGGCGGCATCCAAGGCGGCGCCCCCTCCGCCCTGCTCACCGACTTCCGAGACGCAGCCCGCCCCCTCTTCGCCGACCCGCCAGGCTGCCGAATGGAACACCAGGGCTCGTTCGCGATGGGCAGCTACCAAACCATGCACCTGCACACCCCGGCCGGCCCCCGTCCGCAACCGGGAACCGACTACGACTTCTTCCCGTTCCCCGGCTCCGGCGCGTCGGAGGTTTCGGCAGACCTGGCCGCGATGTTCGCCGACACCCCGCAAGCCCGCCAGTTCCTGGAGTTCCTGGTCTCGCCGGAAGCCCAGCAAATCTGGGCAGGCAACCCCAACGCGACCGCCTTCTCTGCAGGAACCGCCGTCGCGAAGAACGTCTACCGCGACCCAGTGCGCCGCAAGGTCGCCGACACCCTCACCTCAGGAAAACCCGTCTGCTTCGACGCCTCCGACCTGATGCCCAAAACCATGACCGGCGCCTTCTACCGAGCAATCCTCGAATACACCGCAGACCCCACCCAACTGGACCCGCTGCTGACCCGCCTAGAAGACACGAGAAAAAGCATCCCGAACGCAGACTGGCTCAACGTCCCCTGTGGACAGTGAAGCCGTGAGGGGAACCCTCATTGACTCTGATTCCCCCAGGGTGGCCCTCACGACCGTTCGCCGGTCCGTGAAGGGCTCCTTCACGGACGTGGATTCCCTCAAGGAGCCCTTCACGCCCCACCCGCCAGCGCCCCACCCGCCCGCGATGCGCCCCAATGCGGCATTGGGTGCGTCAGACGCAACGAACGCCACATTGGGTGCGTCGCATGCACCCAATGCCACATTGGGGCGCTAGCCCCGCCACGAACGAAACCGCCACCGATGCACCCAACTGTCGGTGCACCCACACCACCCCCGCACCCCGATACGAAGCTCTCCTGCGGTCTGAGGGTGCTTGTCAAGGCATCTTTCCCGCCTTGACAAGCACCCTCAGACCGTCAGCACAATCAAGCTTCGGGGTGCCCCACGCACGCCAGAGCGCAATGTCGCCGCCAGGCGACGAGCCGAGACACCCCGAGGGAGGATTCACCCGCCCCCAAGCCCAGTCAGCGGTACCCCAGTAACCACGACCCCACTTAGCGTGACCCACGCAGGAAGAACCAACCCGGAAGGACCGAGCAATGATCAAACGCCTGTTCCAGACCGTCCTGCGGCACGGATGCTGCTCCGCCTGCACCGGCAAGGGCTGCGGCTGCTGCGCCAACTGCCACTAACCCCCAGGGGCCCGGCACCGAACGCCGGGCCCCACCACGTCGCCCAGGGAAGGTCACCCCCGAGCTTCACCTCTTGACCCCGCGAATCAGCAACATCACCGACCCCAGCACATCCGCCCGATCGCGCGCCGGATGAAAAACCTGCCAATCCAACGCCACCACGAGCATCGTCCCGAACAACCCAGCCGCGGCCGTCGCGATGTCCAGCCCCTCCGGCAACCGCCCAGCCGCGTCCAAGCGCTCCAGCTGCGCCTTCACGACAGCGATCAGCTCTTCCCGCAGCAACGCCAACGTGTCGTGCCACCGCCCCGGCGTATGCCACAACTCGCTGACCACGATCTGCGAAAACCCCGGATACTCCGCGATGAACTCCAGCGTCGTATCCACCTGAGCCTCGATCACCGCCAACGGATCGTCGTCCGACCCGGCAGCCCGCAACCGCCCGGCGAGCAGATCCACGCCGAACCGCAGCAGCGAGTCGACGAGCCCGTCCTTGGACCCGAAGTTGTAGTAAACGGTCCCCTTGGCGACCCCGGCCTCCGCCGCGATGTCGTCCACAGTCAGCCCGACCAGCCCGCGACTGGCCGACAGCCGCAAGGTGGCCTCGAAGAGCTTCCGTTTGGTCGTTTCCCTCACAGGCTCAGCTCGGGCTTGAGCGCCGAGACCGACCACACCCGGTGTTTGCGCGCCGCGAGGGTGGACAGCAGGATCCCGCCGACGAGGTACGCGACCAGCACCCCTACGTCACCGAGGATCTGCAGCGACGCGCCGGAATACAGCAAGTGCCGGAACCCGTCGATGGCATAGCCCATGGGCAGCACGATGTGCAGCGGATAGAGCGCGTCCGGAATGGTCTGCCACGGGAACGTGCCGCCCGCGCTCACCAGCTGCAGCACCAGCAGCACGAGCCCGAGGAACTTGCCGACCGCGCCGAAGAGCGCATTCAGCGCGTGCACGATCGACGTGAAGGCCAGCGACACCAGACAGGCGAAGCCGATCGCGCCCAGCGGATGCGCCACGTGGATGCCGACCAGCCAGGTCACCGCGGCGAACAGCACGATCACCTGCCCCAGCCCCAGCACGGCCGAGGACAGCCAGCCGCCGAGCGCCACTCGCAGCGGTGACGCGCCGGCCGTGAGCGCGCGCGTCGACAACGGGCGGATCAGCAGGAACAGCACGAACGCGCCGATCCAGGTGGCCAGCGAGATGAAGAACGGCGCGAGCCCGGCGCCGTAGGTGCCCGCGGACGCGACGCCGTTCGACGTGACCGCGACCGGGTCGGCGATCGTGTTCGCGGTGGCGGTCCGGGTCGGGTCGTCCGGGTTCGGGATCTGCTTCAGCCCGGCGGCGAGCCCGTCGCGCAGCTTCGCCGAACCGTCGGCGAGCTGGTCGGTGCCGGTGACGGCGGTCTTCTCGCCGTCGTTGAGCTTCGCCGCGCCGTCGCGCAGCTGGTTCGCGCCGTCGGACGCCTGCGCGATCCCGTTGGCCAGCTGCGGCGAGGCCGACGCGAGCTGGTGCGCCCCGTCGGACACCTGCCGGGCGCCGCTGGAGAGCTTCTGCAGGTCGCCGTTGGCGGACTGGATCTTCCCGTTCGCCTGGTTCGCGTCCGTGCGCAGCTTGTCGTAGTCGGCCAGGATCGCGTTCTTGAGATCTTCCGACATCCCGGATTCCTGCAGCTTCGCGGCCAGCTGGCTGCGGTAGCTGTCGATCCGGCCCATCACGTCGGACGAGGCGGACGCGGCCAGCGAGCCCGCGTTCGCCACCTTCTGGTTGCCGTCGGCCACCTGGCCCGCCCCGTCGGCGAGCTTCTGCGTCTGGCTCGGCAGCTGCGCGGTGCTCGATTTGAGCGTGCCCAGCCCGGTCGCGAGACTGCTCGACCCGGTGGCGAGCTGGCCCGCGCCGTCGGACAGTTGATGTTGCCCGGTCTGGAGTTTCGCCGCGCCGTCGGCCAGCTGCTTGGCCCCGTCGGTCGCTTCGGAGATCTTGCCGTAGATGGTGGAGAAGCCGACGAGGAACTTGTCCGCCGCCTCGCTGCCGACCTTCTCCGCGATCGTCTTGCGGACCTGGTCGGCCACCTGTTTCGCGATGGTGCCGGACAGGTAGTTGTTGGCGTCGTTGGTGGTGAGCGTGATGGTCGCCTGCTGCGGCTCGAAATTCCCGGACGACAGCAGCGCCTTCGAGAAGTCGTGCGGGATGCCGATGGCGAACGAGTACTTGTCGTCGCGCACGCCGTCCCGGGCGTCCTTTTCGGACACTTGATGCCACTGGAAGGTGCCGGACTTCACCAGTTCGTCGGTCACCTCGCGGCCGACGTTGCGCTCGGCCCCGCCGGAGTCCTTCGCGCCGGCGTCCTCGGTGAACACCGCGGCGGGCAGCTTGTCGAGGCGGCCGTAGGGGTCGTAGTTCGCGTAGAGGTAGAACGACGCGTACAGCAGCGGCACCATCACGAGCGCGAACATGGCGAGCTTCGGCAGCGTCCCGGTGGACAGTCTGCGCAGCTCGTTGCGCGCGATCCGGAACGCGTTCAGTCCGCCGGCCCGCTTGTGGGGGGTGGTCATGCCCGGTCTCCCTCGGAGTTCTCGGTTTCGGCGGTCAGTTCGGCGGTGTCCGTGAGTTGCTGGGTCTGCTCGGCCTCGGCGGGTTCCGGCGGGGCGTAAAGCCGGACCGGGTCCGGCTGCTCGACCTCGCCGACCTTGGCGGGCGGGAAGGGGAGCGCCGACTCGGGCGTCGTCGCGGCCAGCACGGCCACCGCGAACCCGCGGGCGGCGTGCTCCTTCGCGACCGCGGCCCAGGTCTCGACGTTGCTGGTGTGCCGGTCGGGCGCGTCGAGGACGAGCACGCGCACGCCGTCGCGTTCGGCGGCCAGCGCGGCGAGCAGCCGGATGCGCAGCGCGGGCTCGAGATTCTCGAACCGGCTGTCGGCGTACGGAGCCGCGTCGTGCTGGGAGAGCCAAGCTGTGACAGCATCCTTGCTGGAAGGACGGTGTGCGAGCGCCAGTTCTTCGCCGGCGACGATGCGCAGCGACAAGGCCTCGTCCGGCTCGCTGACTCCCGGCGAGTCCACGACGGCTACGAGCCGCCGCAGGTCGCCCTCGGGTTCGGCGGTCACGGTCCCGGTGGTCGGCTTCAACCGCCCGGCCAGCGCGAGCGCCAGCGCGGTGATGCCGACGCCCGGTTCGCCGTGCACGACGGTGAGGCAGCCCTCCTCGACGGTGAGCGAGGTAGGCGGCAACAAGGGGCCGTGGGGACCCTTCAGGGACACCCGGTCGGCACGGACCTGCACAGGACACACTCCACGGATTTTGAACTGACTAGTCAGTTCAAAAGTTAGACCTGACCTGGCGAGGTCGGCAAGGCGGCTCGCCGGACGTCACACCAAAGAGCGGCGGGCTCAGCGCAAGGCCCACGCTGGGTGTGCCTCCCAGGACGTCCACAGCGGCCGGTAGCCCTGCCGGTGCCAGAACACCGACGACAGGGGATTGGTCGGGTTGTAATAGAGGTAGGTGCCGGTCGCGCCCTGGTTCAGCAGCTCGCGGTGCGCGCGGGCCATCAGCGCGCGGCCGATCCCGCGGCCGCGGCTGCCCGGGGCGGTGACGACGTTGTTCACGTACCCCCAGCGCCCGGTCGGCAGCAGTTCGGCGGCCTCGTTCCCGGGCGCGGATTCCACCCAGTCGCATTGCGCGAGCGCCGCCACTTCGCCGTCGGCCTCGGCGAGCCAGGTCGCCTTCTCGCCGAGCGCGCGGCGCAGCGCCGGGCCGAGCAGCTCCGCGGTCTGCTCGCGTTTCCGGTGCGCGACAAGGCCGGTGTAGTCGAAGGTCGCGGTGCACAGCGCCAGCGCCGCCGGGTAGTCGTCGGGTCCGGCGAGGCGGATCGACGCGTCCGCGGCGGTTTCTTCCGGTGCGACGGCGGGGCGAACCGCCAGTGCGGCCAGCGGAACCAGTCCGTGGTCGAGAAAAGCCCGGATCGCTTCGGCGTCGCGGCTCGGCCAGTTGACCACGCACGCCGAATCGGCGCCCGGCGCTTCAGTGTCCACTTGGGACCGAAGCGCGCCGAGCAGCGCGTCGAACGCTTCGGTGCCCGCGGTTTCCGGATCCGGGAACAGCTGCCACACCTCGGCCGCCGACCAGAGCAGGGGAGCGTCGCCCGGACCGTGCCGGTAGCGCTGGAGCATCGCGGAAACCCGCGTGCCGGACGCCGTCACCGCGCGCAGCCGCTCGCCGCCCGCGAGCGGGACGGGCGGCGGCAGGAGCGGGTCGAGTTCGGCGAATCGGCCTGCGGAGCTCACCGCCGCAGCGTAGCCGGTCAGTCGCGGCGCGTGCGGAAGATCGCGGTGCCGGGGAAGAGCCTGCCGCGCAGCGGGCTCCACTGGCCCCAGGTGCGCGTGTGGCCCGCCGGCCATTCCGGCTCGACGAGGTCCTCCAGCGCGAAGCCCGACGCGGCGAGCGCGCGCACGTAGTCGCCGAGCGTGCGGTGGTATTCGACGTACGTCGCGGTGCCGTCGTCGTCGACCTCGACGTACGGCGTGCGGTCGAAGTACGGCTGGGTCGCGGTGAGCCCCTGCGGGCCGGGATCGTCCGGGAAGATCCACCGCATCGGGTGGGTCACCGAGAACACCCACGGCGCGCCGGGGCGCAGCACCCGGCGCACTTCGCCGAACACGGTCTCCAGCGACGGCACGAAGGGGAGCGCGCCGAACGCGGAGCACGCGATGTCGAAACTCGCCGCCGCGAACGGAAGCCGCTCGGCGTTCGCCTGCACGAGGGGGACCGCCGCGCCGGTGCGGGCGTTCCCTTCGCGGGCGTGCCGGAGCATGCCGCCGGACAGATCGGTGGCGACCGGTTCGGCTCCGGCGGCGGCGAGCCAGCGCGAGCACGCGGCCTGTCCGCAGCCGACCTCGAGCACCCGCTTGCCGCGCACGTCGCCGAGCAGCCGCGCGTCGTCCTCCCGCACGCCCTCCGGGCACCAGACGAAATCGGCGTCGCCGAGGAATCCGCCGTGGGTAGCCTGGTAGTCGTCGGCATCCGCGTCCCACCAGGCCAGATTCGCCGCTTCCGCCTCGTTCCCGGAGACTTCGCGATGGGCGACGCCGACCGTGCCGAGCCGTTCCTCGGCGCTCGCGTGGCGGTCCGCCGGGGCCGCGGCGGGCTCGGGCATGCCGGTCTCCTCTCCCGGGTGCGGCCGGCTGGGCGCGGGGAATGCCCGGACCGGCGGAAACGTTGCGAGGAAGGTACCGGGAGCCGAGGGCGACCCTGATTGTGTCCCCCGGACAGGCCCGCGTACGATACGTGTTAGCGCAGTGGGGTTCGCGCTGCCTGGGTGACTACCCACCGGGGCCGCGCATCGTCAGCGGGTCATGCCGCGGTCGTTCACTGGTGGAACGTTTGGTCGCCGGACGTTTGAGCAGGGTCGTCGCATGCCGGTTGCGAGCCCGCCGCGTGCACTGCCGGTAGCCAACTTCACATCCACCTACGACACCCATCCACCGGAGCAACCCGCCTAATGACCACCGACACCGCCACCGCCCCGACCGCCCCGACCGGGGCCCCGCAGGTCGCCATCAACGACATCGGGTCGGAGGAAGACTTCCTCGCGGCTATCGACAAGACGATCAAGTACTTCAACGATGGGGACATCGTCGAGGGCACCATCGTCAAGGTCGACCGCGACGAGGTCCTGCTCGACATCGGGTACAAGACCGAGGGCGTCATCCCCTCGCGCGAGCTGTCCATCAAGCACGATGTCGACCCGGCCGAGGTTGTCGCCGTCGGCGATGAGGTCGAAGCCCTCGTTCTCCAGAAGGAGGACAAGGAAGGCCGTCTGATCCTGTCCAAGAAGCGCGCGCAGTACGAGCGCGCCTGGGGCACGATCGAGGAGCTCAAGGAGAAGGACGAGCCCGTCAAGGGCACCGTCATCGAGGTCGTCAAGGGCGGCCTCATCCTGGACATCGGCCTGCGCGGCTTCCTGCCCGCGTCGCTGGTCGAGATGCGCCGGGTGCGCGACCTGCAGCCCTACGTGGGCCGCGAGCTCGAGGCGAAGATCATCGAGCTGGACAAGAACCGCAACAACGTGGTCCTGTCCCGCCGCGCCTACCTCGAGCAGACCCAGTCCGAGGTGCGCAGCGAGTTCCTCAACGCGCTCGCCAAGGGCCAGGTCCGCAAGGGCGTCGTGTCCTCCATCGTCAACTTCGGCGCCTTCGTGGACCTGGGCGGCGTCGACGGCCTGGTGCACGTCTCCGAGCTGTCCTGGAAGCACATCGACCACCCGTCCGAGGTCGTCGAGGTCGGCCAGGAGGTCACGGTCGAGGTCCTGGACGTCGACATGGACCGCGAGCGCGTCTCGCTGTCGCTGAAGGCGACCCAGGAAGACCCGTGGCGCCAGTTCGCCCGCACCCACGCGATCGGCCAGATCGTGCCGGGCAAGGTCACCAAGCTGGTTCCGTTCGGTGCGTTCGTGCGCGTCGAAGAGGGCATCGAGGGCCTGGTGCACATCTCCGAGCTGGCCGAGCGCCACGTGGAGATCCCGGAGCAGGTCGTCCAGGTCAACGGCGACGTCATGGTCAAGGTCATCGACATCGACCTCGAGCGCCGCCGCATCTCGCTGTCGCTGAAGCAGGCGAACGAGGGCGTCACGCCGGAGACCGAGTTCGACCCCACCCAGTACGGCATGGCCGCCGAGTACGACGCCGAGGGCAACTACATCTACCCCGAAGGCTTCGACCCGGACACGCAGGAGTGGCAGGAAGGCTTCGACAAGCAGCGCGAGGAGTGGGAGCGGCAGTACGCCGAGGCCCACACGCGCTACGAGGCGCACATGGCCCAGGTCAAGAAGGCCGCCGAGGCCGACGCCGAAGCCGCTGCCGACGCCGCCACCGGCATCGAGGGCGGCGACCAGAGCTACACCTCGTCCGCCCCGGTCGAGGCGAAGAGCGGCGGCACGCTCGCCAGCGACGAGCAGCTCGCGGCCCTGCGCGAGAAGCTGTCGGGCGGCGCGTGAGCGACTGACTCGCTGAGTCTCTGACAAGTTCGGCCCCGGTCCTGGTGGACCGGGGCCGAACTGTTTTTCTGGGTCTTGGGGCTGGCCGCAGTGCTGCGGGGCGGCGTCGGGCCTTGCGGCGAAATCGGCGAATCTCGTGCGCGGCACATCCCGACCGCAGCGCGGGCCCGCGGGCGTAGTCGTGCATCGAAGGCTCGAACACCGGGCCGCGGACGTCGGGCGGAGCTGTTCTCCGTGGCTCGGCGCACCGGGCGCGGGTCAGTTGCGCAAGCCCGAGCCCGTCGAGCGTCGCGTGGGCGCCCGGGCGGTAGGTGGTTCGTGTGCGGATTCGCCGGGCCTGAGAGCCAGTAGTCGCGCGGGCAGAACCGGTCGGTTCTCGCGGCGAACCTCGTGCGCGGCACACCCCGACCGCAGCGAGCCGGGGCGTAGTCGTGCGCCGAAGGCTCGAACATCCAGCCGCGGACGTCGCGCCGAGCCGTTCTCCAAGGCTCGACGCACCGGGCGCGGGTCAGTTGCGCAGCCCGAGCCCGTCGATCGTCGCGTGGACCCCCCGGCGGTAGATGGTTTCGTGCGCGGATTCGTCCGAGCTGAGGAACCAGTCGTCGAGCGGGCTTTGCGAGCGGATCGTCAGCTCGACGCTCACCAGCCCGTGCATCGAGGTCCAGAGCAGGTAGCCGCATTCCTGCGCGACGACGTCCGGCGGGCAGACCCGGTCGATTTTCGCGACGAACTCGGCGAAACTCGTGCGCAGCACTCCCGACCGCAGCGCCGGGTCGGGGTCGTAGTCGTGCACCGAGCGCTCGAACATCAGGCCGTAGCGGGCCGGGCTCTCCAGGGCGAATCGGCGGTAGGCGAGGGCGACCTCGACCAGCTCGGCGATCCCGTCGTCCTGCGGAACGGTGCGCAGTTCCTCGCCCAGCAGGTCGAAAGCCCGTTCGTACAAGGCGTCCAGCAGGCCGGTGCGGCCGCCGAAGCGCGTGTACACCGTGATCGTGGACGCCCCGGCCTGTTCCGCCACCGCGCGCACGGTCAATCCGGCGACGCCTCGTTCGCTGAGGACGGTCAAAGCCGCGTCGAGGAACCGGCCGCGGTTGTGCTGCTCCGCCGGCCGTGTCGAGAGATGCCGGGTGGCCATCTCCCACCCCCTTTTGCCCGTGCTCCGCGGGAAGCGCGTCCGCTTCTCGCAAGCAGAAGATACGATATTCACGGCTTCTTGGGAACGTCGTTCCCGGACCGTCCACAAGCGACCGCCCGGACCGGGCGGGCGGTGCCGAGCAGAAGGAATCCCTCCCCATGACCCAGCCGGAACCCGGCATTGTCGTCGTCACCGATGCCGGGAGCGGCCGCTATGCACAGCGCGTCACGACCGCTGGCCACGAATTCCTCGCCGACGAACCGGAGAGCGTGGGCGGCGCGGACGCCGGTCCCACGCCGTACGACCTGCTGCTGTCCGCGCTCGGCACCTGCACCTCGATGACGCTGCGGATGTACGCCGACCGCAAGGGGATCCCGCTGACCCGCACGACCGTCCGGCTCCGGCACGACCGCGTGCACGCCCGCGACTGCGAACGCTGCGAGACCGAGGTCGGGCTGATCAGCCGGATCACCCGGGAAATCTCCCTGGAAGGCGACCTCGACGACACTCAGCGCGCGCGGCTGCTGGAGATCGCGGACAAATGCCCGGTGCACCGCACGCTGAGCCACGAGATCGCGATCGAAACCCACGCGGTCTGACCCCGACCGGTCCGTGAAGGGCTCCTTGAGGGATTCAGAGTCCCGCGGGGAGTCCTTCACGGACTTCAGCACCAACGCCGAGGACTCAAGCAGAGCCTTGCGGGCGCAGCTGAAGCGTGTCCGCAAGGCTGACGCGGGTGGCGTGAGCGAGGTTCGTCCGTGAGGGCCACCCTGAGGGAATCAGAGTCCCTCAGGGTTCCCCTCACGTACTCGCCGTATTGCGCCGAGGTTGACGTCCTTCGTCGGTACCTCGCGGACCCTGTCGTGAGAGCGGCGGGTCAGGCGCGTTCCAGCGAAACCGAGGGGACCCAAGCACGTTCGAGTGCGGCTTCGCGGGCGCGGCGGCGGAGGCCGGCCAGGCTGTGCTTCGCGGGCACGAGCAGCGCGCTGAACCACGTGCGCCGGTACTCCGCTAGTGCGTCCGAGACCTGGCGATAGGAGACGCAGTGCACCAGACCCGGGGTGCCGAGCCGGTGCTTCCCGACGTGCTTCTCCGCCATTGTTCCTCCGTGTGGGCGACCCTTCCGCCGCGCACGGTACGCACTCGACCCGCGAAAACAGCGCAAGCACGCGGCGTGTCACCCACATCAGTTCGGCTACGCCCGAAAAAGTGCTTGCGTTTGCGCGGAGGGTGTGCGGGTACGTGTGCGATTGCACGTGCAGGGCATCCGGTGTCGCCTGAGCGGGTGACGGCGGGGCTCATTGCGCATCCGGCCGCGAGCGGAGCGACGCCTCGGTGCGGCGAAGTCGTCCGGCCGTGGCGGTGGTCGGATGGCCGACAATCGGCACAGTAGGGTGTGGCCATGCTGCGAGTGGGCCTGACGGGCGGGATCGGTGCTGGGAAGTCGACAGTGGCGAACCGGCTGGCCGAACACGGGGCCGTCGTCATCGACTCCGACCGCATCGCGCGCGAAGTCGTCGAGCCGGGCACGCCCGGGCTGGCCGCGCTGGCCGAGGCGTTCGGCGGGGAAATCCTCGCCGAGGACGGTTCGCTGGACCGTCCCGCGCTCGCCGCGCGCGCGTTCGCGGACGACGAATCGCGCAGGCGGCTGAACTCGATCGTGCATCCGCTGGTCGGGCAGCGCACCGGCGAGCTGATGGCCGCGGCGGCGGACGACGCGGTGGTGGTGCACGACGTGCCGCTGCTCGTGGAGAACGACCTCGCGCCCGCGTATCACCTGGTGCTGGTGGTCGACGCGCCGGTGGAGGTGCGCGTGCGCCGGCTGGTCGAGGTGCGCGGCATGCCCGAGGCCGACGCGCGGGCGCGGATCCGGGCGCAGGCCGCGGAGGAACAGCGGCGCGCCGTCGCGGACGTCTGGCTCGACAACGGCGGCACGCCGGACGTCGTGCTCGCCGAAGTGGACGCGTTGTGGGCGGACCGGCTGGTGCCGTTCGAGGCGAACCTCCGGCTGCGCAAACCGCGTCCGCCCGCCTCGCCGGTGATCTCGCCGTACGACTCGAGCTGGCCGCTGCAGGCCGAACGCCGGCTGGCGCGGCTGCGGCAGATCGCGGGTTCGCGGCTGGTGCGCGCGGACCACATCGGGTCCACCGCGGTGCCGGGCCTGCCCGCCAAGGACGTCCTCGACCTGCAGCTCACGGTGTCCTCTTTGGACGATGCGGACGCGCTCGCCGAGGCGCTCGCCGACGCCGGTTTCCCGCGCCGCGAAGGCGAATGGTGGGACGACCCGCAGGGCGGCGACGGGAAGTGGCTCAAGCGGTTCCACCAGAGCGCCGACCCGAAGCGGCCGGTCAACCTGCACGTCCGGTCCACCGAAACCCCGGCGTGGCGGCTCGCGCTGCTGTTCCGCGACTGGATCCGCGCGCACCCGGACGAGCGCGACAGCTACGCCCAGGTGAAGGAAGAACTGGCGCGCAAGCACTCCGCGGACGGCACGGTCGAGCAGTACGCGGAAGAGAAGCAGGGCTGGGTCAACGAGGCGTTCGTGCGCGCGGAGAAGTGGGCCGGGCAAAGCGGCTGGAAGCCCTGAGCCGGAAAACCGGATGCGGATCCGCCGGGTGCGGGTTACCGTTCGCGGCATGAAGCGCGCCCAGTCCACGACGACGCCGGATCCCGTCCCGGCGCGCTGAACACTGCCATTCGAGCCCGGGGCGAGCGCCCCGGGCTTCGTCGTGCGCTCGCCTCGCCTTCCGTGAGGAGACCGCCATGCCCGACCACCGCAAACTCGGCCGCGAACTCGGCCTGTTCGGCAGCGACCCGCTGATCGGGGCGGGACTGCCGTATCTGCTGCCCGACGGCGCCGCCGTGCGGCACGTGCTGGAGGAGTACGTCCGCGAGATCGAACGCCGGGCCGGCTACCGGCACGTGGCGTCGCCGGTGCTGGGGAAACGCGAGCTGTACGAGCTTTCCGGCCACTGGGCGCATTACCGCGACGACATGTTCCCGCCGATGGATGTCGGCGGCGAGCAGGTAGTGCTGCGGCCGAGCCTGTGCCCGCACCACGCGCTGATCTACCGTTCCCGCGCCCGCAGCCACCGCGAACTGCCGCTGCGGCTGGCCGAACTCGGCGGGATGTATCGCGCCGAACTGTCCGGCGTCCTCGGCGGGCTCAGCCGGGTGCGGGCGATCCAGTTGAACGACGCGCACATTTTCTGCCTTCCCGAGCAGGTCGGCGCGGAGGTGCGGGATGCGCTCGCGCTGATTCGCCGCGTGTACCGGGATCTTGGCTTGAAACCCGCGCGCTATCGCCTTTCCTTGCCGGACAACCGCGGCAAGTACGCCGGTGCGGCCGAGGCGTGGGAGCAGGCGGCCGAGGTGCTCGTCGACGCGCTCGACGGCATCGAGTACGAACGCGGTCCGGGCGAGGCCGCGTTCTACGGCCCGAAGATCGACATCCAGATCGCCGACAGTTCCGGCCGCGAATCGACCCTGTCCACCGTGCAGGTCGACCTGCACCAGCCGGAGCAGTTCGGGCTCGAATACGTCGGCCCGGACGGCCGCGCGCACCGGCCGGTACTGGTGCACCGCGCGGTGCTCGGCAGCCTGGAACGCGTGCTGGCACAACTGATCGAGGAACACGGCGGCGCGTTCCCGCCGTGGCTGGCACCGGTGCAAGTGGCGGTGCTTCCGGTTGGCGACGCGGAACTTGCGGCGGCCGAAGCGGTCGCGGAGGAGGCGATGGACTCCGGGTTGCGCGCCGAGGTCGTTCCGGCGGACCGGGGGAGCCTGGGCGCGCGGATCCGTGACCGGCGGCTGGTGCCGTACCAGGCGGTGCTCGGCCCGCGGGAGGCTGCGGAGGGGCTGATCGCGCCTCGGCTCCGGGACGGCCGGAAGCTGGATCCGTTGCCGGGCAAGGAGTTCGTGGCGGCGGTGGTGGCCCAGGTGGCGTCCCGCAGCAGCGACCTGTGGGGCTAGGACCCGATCAACCCGCGCTCGAAAGCCACCGCCACCGCGGCCGCCCGGTCCTTCACGCCGAGCTTCGCGTACGCGTGCAGCAGGTGCGTCTTCACCGTCGCCTCGCTGATGAACAGCTTCTTCGCCGCTTCCTTGTTCGTCGACCCGCGCGCGACGAGGTTCAGCACCTCGATTTCCCGCTGCGACAACGGTTCCTGGGCCGGTGCGCGCATCTGGCCCATGATCCGGCTCGCGACCGCGGGGGAGAGGACTGCCTCGCCGCGGGCGGCGGCGCGGACGGCGCGGAACAGTTCCTCGCGCGGCGAATCCTTCAGCAGGTAGCCGGTCGCGCCCGCTTCGATCGCGGGCAGCACGTCGGAATCCGTGTCGTACGTGGTCAGCACGAGCACGCGCGCCGGGTTGCCGAGGCGGGCGAGTTCGGTGATCGCGGCGACGCCGTCGGTTCCGGGCATCCGCAGATCCATCAGCACGACGTCCGGGCGAAGGGCCTCGGCGAGCGTGACCGCCTCGGCTCCGTGCGCGGCCTCGCCCAGCACCTCGAAGCCGCGCTCGCCGGTGAAGATGCCGCGCAGCCCGTCCCGGACGATCGGGTGGTCGTCGGCGATGAGCAGCGTGATGGTCATGAGGCCCCCTCGGTCGGATCCAGTGTCGCAGCCGGGATCGCGGGCAGGCGCGCCGAGATCGCGGTGCCGCCGCCCGGTTCGGACTCGACGTGCAGGGTGCCGGCGAGGCGTTCGGCGCGCCGCCGCATGCCGGGCAGGCCGTGCCCGCCTTCCGCCGAGGGCGGCGCGGGCGGGTGCGCGGGATCGAAGCCCACGCCGTCGTCGCGCGCGTCGAGAGTCACCTCGTCGCCCATGTACGACAGGGTGATCCCGGCTCGGCTGGCCCGCGCGTGTTTGGCCACATTGGACAGTGCTTCCTGGGTGATCCGCAGCAGGCTGGCTTCCAGCTCCGGATGCAGCGGGACGGCGGTCCCGGTGGTCGAGAATTCCGCGGGCACGCCGGTGCGTTCGCTCCACAGCCGCGCGACCTCGGCCAGCGCTTCGGGCAGCGTCGCGGTTTCGAGCGGTTCCGGGCGCAGCGCGGCGACCGAACGCCGGGCCGCGGTGAGGTTTTCCCGGGCGAGCTGGGTGGCCGCGGCGAGGTGGCGTTCCCATTCGGCCGTGTCGCCGCGGGCTTGGGCGGCGGCTTCGAGCTGGGTGATGATCCCGGTGAATCCCTGTGCGAGCGTGTCGTGGATTTCCTGGCTCAGCCGCTGCCGCTCGTCGAGCACGCCCGCTTCGCGCGCCTGCGTGAGCAGTTGCCGCTGCAGCCCGCGGTTCTCCGCCTCGGCCGCAGCCAGCTGGTCGAGCATCCGCTTGCGTTCGGCGTTCTGCCTGCCCACGGCGGCGAAGACCGCGCCGCCGCCGCTGATCGCCGCGGTCTGCACGGTCACCAGCGCGATCCAGATCCCCGGCGAGTCCGACAGCGCGTGGATCGGCCCGCCGAGCGTCATGGTGTTGATCAGCAGCGACGTGACGCCGATGCCGAGCACGGCCAGCACCATCGGCTTCATCCGCATGGCGGCGAAGAACGCGTAGATCATGAAGATGACGAAGTACGTTTCGCGCGCTTCGAGGATCGCGCCGAACGTGACGACCCCGGCGAACGCCACCGCGGCGGTCACCGGGTGATCGCGGAGCTTCGGGCTGAGCACGACGGTCGTCAGCAGCAGCCAGACCGCGGCGCCGGCGGCGATCAGCAGGGTGACCGTCCGGTAGTCGCTCGTCCGGTCGCTGCCCAGCACGGTGAGCAGGACGGAGACCGCCAGCAGGAGCCACGCGAGCACGGTCTCGGCCTGGCTGAACCACCGGTGCCACCGCACCGGCGTCCTTTCTTTCCACCCCACCGCCGGAGGCGTCAGCGAGCCCCGCCAGTCGAGTTTGACCCCCCGGAGGTCTTCGAGCCTCACGCCTTGAGGTCCTTCAGCTGCGGCCAGATCCCGGCCCAGGAGCCGATCCGGCCCTCGAGCAGCCAGATCGGCATGTGCCGGCTGGAATTCGGGACGCCGAGCCGGTTGTCGACCTCGCCGACGACGCGCGCGGACCGGAAGTGCGCGGCCAGCTTCGCCGGTTCGCGGCCGACGAACAGCACGGTGTCGGCGTTGTCGTTCGGGCGGCCGAAGTACCAGAATCCGCGGCTCGCGCTGTATGCCTCGGGCAAGCCCTGCTCGGGCCCGTAGCGGCCGAGCGCGCCGGCTTGCCAGTACCCGCCGGTGACGAGCGCGGTCCGGGTCCGTTCCTCCGGCGGCAGCGCGCGGTACTGCTTGGCGACGGACGCGGCCAGGTCCGGCCAGCCGTATTCCTCCATCGCGTACGCCGGGCGCGGCGCGGTCGGATGCTCGACCAGCCACTGCTCGGGCCACACCGGGAGCGCGTAGGGCAGGCTGTAGAGCGCGGAGAGGACGAACAGCGGCCACGTCGGAACCCAGCGCCACCACAACGCGGGCCGCCGGTCCTGCAGGTGCACCGCGGCGGCTGCCCACAGGATGCCGAAAGTGCCCGCGGCGTAATAGAACCGGCCGTTGCCGATCAGGAAGATCGCGAAGACGCCGAGCGCGGTCCAGCCGAGGAACCGGTACGCGCGCAGCCGGGCGCTGCCGAGCAGCACAGCCAGCCCGTACAGCACGCCCAGCGCGCCGATGACCAGACCGGCTCCGGCGAGCAGCGCGGGCACGAACATCGCCCGGCCGCCCGCTTCCTCGACCTCGCGCGAGACCGCGTCGCCCATGCCCAGCTGCGGCCAGCCGTTCGCGGCTTGCCACAGCAAGGTCGGCACGCACGCGACCGCGGCGATCGCCGCGCCGGCCCACAGTTTGGGGCGGCGCAACAGGTCCCGCGGCCCGAACACGAGCGCGGTGATCGCGGTGACCGCCCAGAACCCGCCGATCAGGAACTTCACGTTCAGCCCGACCGCCGTCGCGACGCCGAGCCACAGCAGCAGGTTGTCGTCGCGGGTGCGGATCCAGCGCACCAGCAGCCACAGCACGATCGTCCACAGCAGCGGGTCCACAGTGGACGTCGCGAGGTAGTGGCCGCTGCCGACGAACTGCCCGCAGATCGCGTACGCCGCGGCGGCGCGGGTCTGCGCCTTGCGTTCGCCGCCCATTTCGCGGGCGATGAGCGCGGTGAACACCACGCCCGCGGCGGTCGCCAGGATCGCCGGGATCCGGAACACGACGAGCGAGCCCGGCGCGACCGTGTTCGCCAGCCAGGCGAGGAACGGCAGCACGGGCGGCTGGTCCGCGTAGCCCCACGCGAGGTGCTTGCCCGCGGCGAGGAAGTACAGCTCGTCGCCGAAGTAGCCGTAGCGGCCGGCGGTGGCGAGGAGTACGGCGGCGGTCCCCGCGGCGAGCAGGAAGACCGGCCGCCGGGCGAACCCGGCGAGCGCGCGGCCGGGCGTGCTCGGTGCGGTGGCCGTGGTCACGGCATCCATCCTGCTCCCTGTCGGCGAATCGGGGGGCTGGCCTCGCCCGCACCCTACGGGCGAGGCCGTCCGCCGTCCCACTGCGGGTCCGCCGGTCAAGTCCCGGTGTTCGCCAGCTCGGGCCAGATTTCCGCCCACGGCCGCAGCCGCGCCGTGGCCAGCCACATCGGGGTGCCGTCGAGCACACTCGGCTTCGCGGTCCCGGTCGTGACCGTGCCGACCGGCTCGAGGTGGGCGAAGCGCCCGAGCAACGGCCGGGGATCGGCCCCGACGAACAGGACGTCGCGCGCCGAATCGGGCGGGACGGCCAATGTCGCATACCCGCGGTTCGGGCTGGTCGGCTCGGGCAGGCCCAGGTCGGGGCCGTAGCGGTCGAGCGCGCTCGCCGTCCAGTAGGTCTCGCCGACGATCGCGGTGTGTGCCGGGTCGGGCACGCCGCGGAACGCCTTGGCGACCGACTGCGCGGCTTCCGGCCAGCCGACCTCACCGAAGGAGAAGGCGGGCGTCGGCAGCGACGGGTTCTTCTCGACCCAGGAGTGCGGCCAGACCGGCAGCGCGGCGGGCAGCATCAGCAGCGCGGAAAGCACGAAGACCGGCCACGTCGGGATCCAGCGCCACCACCGCGACGCCTGCCCGTTCTCGAGCTCCACCGCCGCGACCGCCCAGCACGGCGCGAACATACCCGCGATGTAGTACGAACGGCCGTTCACCGCGATGAACACCACCGCCAGCGCGAGCGTCGTCCAGGCGAGGAAACGATAGGAGCGGAACCGCGGCGAACGCAGCAGCCGCCACAGGCCGTAGCCGAGCAGCACGAGCCCGATCGGGACGCCGGCGAGCAGCAGCACCTGCGGGATCCAGGTCAGCCGCCCGCCCCAGGACTGGCCGACCTCATGCGAGATCGCCGCGCCCATGCCCAGCTGCGGCCAGCCGTGCTGGGCCTGCCACACGAGCGTCGGTACCAGCGCCAGCGCGGCGATCGCCGCCCCGGCCCACAGCAGCGGGCGGCGCAGCAGGTCGCGCGGGCCGCAGATCAGCAACGCGATCCCGGCGACGATCCAGAAGCCGCCAATCAGGAACTTCACGTACAACGCGAACGCGGTGACGATCCCGGCCCACAGCAGCAGGCCGTCGCGCCGCGTGCGGATCCAGCGGACGAGCAGCCAGAGCAGGACGGTCCAGAGGAACGGGTCGAGCGTCGAGGTCGCCAGGTAGTGGCCGCTGGCGACGAACTGGGTGCAGGCGGCGAAGGTCGCGGCGGTGATCGCCTGCGCGCGGGTGCGCCCGCCGAGTTCGCGGGCGATGAGCGCGGCGAACACGACGCCGGCGAGCATCGCCAGCATCGCCGGGAGCCGCAGGACGAACAGCGAATCCGGCGCGATCGCGTCCATCGCGCGGGCGAGCAGCGGCAGCAGCGGCGGCTGGTCCACGTAGCCCCAGGCCAGATGCCGTCCGGCGGCGAGGAAGTACAGTTCGTCGCCGAAGTAGCCGTAGTTGTTCGCGGTGAGCGCCATCGGCACCGCCATCAGGGCGGCGATGCCGAACACCGGTATCCGGGCGAACGGCGCGACCGAGCGGGCTGTCGTGGCTTCTTCCTGTGTCGTGGTCATCGCGCTCACTCCCAGCGGAAGAATCGGGCGGCGAGCGTCGAGCACACGATGGCGAACACCGCGAGGGCCACCATCGGCAGCAAGTGCGGTGCGTGTCCGGCGGCGGTGTCGCGGAGGCTGCCGAGCGTCGCCCCGAGCGGCAGGACGTCAGCGATGTGCTGCAGCACCGGGGACAGTTGCTCCTTCGGCACCCAGACGCCGCCGAGCGCGAGCATCGGGAAGAACACCGCCGCGCCGATCCCGTTCGCCGCGCGGGCGCTCGGGACGAACGCGGCGAGCAGCGTGCCCATCGAGAACAGCGACACCGCGCCGAGCAGCGTGACCGCGAGGAAGCCGCCCGGATTCTTCGGCAGGGCCATGCCGAGCGCGATCGTGCCCACCCCCACGACGAGCACGATCGCGACCACGGCGCTGGCGAGGTTCACCAGCAGTTGCGCGGCGAGCAGCCGCGACGGCGGCATCGGGCTGGCGGCCAGCCGCTTCAGCACCCCCTTCTCCCGGTGCGAGGCCATCGCGGCCGGCAGCATGTACACCGCGAGCATGCCGAGCAGGAGCGCCACCGCCATCGGCGCGATCACCGTGGCCAGCGGCGACTCGCCGCCGTACTGGGCGCTCGGCTCGCGCGACCCCGGCATCAGCCCGAACACCAGCAGCAGCGCCAGCGGGATCCCGAGCACCGCGGCGGGCGCGCCCGGGTCGCGGAGGAAGATCTTCGCCTCGGCGACGGTCAGCTTCGAGAGCATTTCCAGGTCCCCCTCAGTCCAGTTTCCGGCCGGTCAGCGCGACGAACGCGTCGTCGAGGCTGGCCTGCTCCACCCGCAGATCCCCCGCGACGACGCCGGTGCGGGCGAGGAACGACGTCACCGCCTGCAGTGCGCCGTCGCCTCCGGTCACCACGAGGTGCGCGCCGTTCCGCTCGACCTTCCGCACGCTCGGCAGCCCGGTCAGCGCCTGCGGGTCCACCGGCGCGGACGGGCGGAACCGGATGCGCTGCTCCCCGCCGACCCGGCCGACCAGCCCCGCCGGGCTGTCGGTCGCGACGACGCGCCCGGCGTCGATCACCGCGATCCGGTCGCACAGCCGTTCCGCCTCCTCCATGAAGTGCGTGACGAGCACGACCGTCACGCCTTCCGCGCGGACGGCTTCGACGAGGTCCCAGGTGTCGCGGCGGGCCTGCGGGTCGAGACCGGTGGTCAGTTCGTCGAGCACCACCACCTCGGGGCTGCCGACCAGCGCGAGCGCGATCGACACGCGCTGCTGCTGGCCGCCGGAAAGCTTGCGGTAGAAGGTGTTCCGCTGTTCGGTGAGCCCGAGCAGGCCCATCAGCCGCGCCGGATCGGCCGGCGTGCGGTACATCGCGGCGAACAGGTCGAGCACCTCGCGGACGCGCAGCCGGTCGGGCAGCCGGCTTTCCTGCAACTGGACGCCGAGGCGCTGGCGCAGTTCGCGGACGTCGCGCCGCGGGTCGAGCCCGAGCACCGAAACGGTGCCGCCGTCGGGGAAGCGCAGGCCCTCGACGCATTCCACCGTGGTGGTCTTGCCCGCGCCGTTGGGGCCGAGGATCCCGAAGATCTCGCCCTGTTCGACGGTGAACGAAACGTCTTCCACGGCGGTCTTCTCGCGATAGCGTTTATGGAGGTTCCGCACCTCGATGACCGGCATTGCCTGGGAGTCCCCTCTCGAATCGCAGCGGTTGCTGCCTTCGAGAATCCCGGCCGGAGCGGCCGATCGGATCAGCGGAACGGCGCGACTTCCGGTCCACCGGCTGTCCGCCGCGCATCCACCGATCGGTGGATGCGGAAGTAGATCATCGGGTTGTCGCGCCCGGTGTGCACGGCGCTGTCGACGCCGAGTTCGCGCCTGAGTTCGGTGAGGCAAGCGTACGCGTGTTTCGCGCGGGCGCGTGCCGCGGTGAAGTACGGGGTCTGCGTTTTTTCCAGCCAGCGCACCACTTCGGTGCCTTCGGTGAACGGCAGCGGGGTGGCGCGGTGGAACACGTCGTGCACGCTCACCGCGGCGTCGATCTTCGGGAAGACGTCGGAGAGGTACCACCTCGCGAAGCGCGCGCCGTGGTCGGCGTCGATGAAGAGATAGTCCACATCGGACAGCACCGCGCCGGCGAGGGTGCGCGCGTCGCCCTGGCGGAACTCCCAGCGGCCCTTCGCCAGCGCGTGCGGAACGGTCTTGGTGGCGTTGCCGATGAGGTCGATCGTGGTCAGCTTGCCGGTGCCGTTGTCCGCGAGCGCGCGCAGGATCCAGCTCGTCGACCACCCGTGGAGCGAACCGATCTCCACGACTTTCTCCGGGCGCAGGTGCCGCAGGAGCAGGTAGGTGATCTCCGCCTCGACGTCGTCCAGTTGCATCTTCATCTCCGGATGCGCATTGCGGTGCGCCCGCTGAGCGTCCTTCGCGGCGCGCAACGCTTCGGTGTGTTCGCGATACAACGAGCGGACGAGGTCGAGCGTCACCTGGTGTGCGGTTCGTTCCATGCCGCTGATGGTGGCCGGGCGAGCCGCCCCGGGTAATCCGGCTGACCGCCGAGCGGGGGAGGGGAATCCCCCGTTCCCGGTTAGGGATGCCTGCGCCAGCCGAGCGTCATGTCCTTTGTGGACAGCCAGGCGGCGAGGTCGTATCCGTGCGCGGCGAGGCCCTCGACGGCGGCGTAGGCGACTTCGAGCGCGTACTCGCCGTCTTGCTGCGAGAGCAGGTTCCCGGCGACGGCGGCGAGCAGTTCGTCGGTGTCGATCACCCGGACCGAGATCTTGTCCTTGAGCACGAGGTCGAGGTAGAGGTCGGTGGCGACCCAGCGCGGGCCGTCGCGGTGCACGCGCACGACGTCGAGGTAGAAGTCCTGGTCGCGTTCGTGGCCGGGGCTGAACCAGAAGTCGGTGATCCGCAGCCCGAGTCCCGGCAGCAGCCAGGACTCGAGGTAGTGGAACTGCGCCCGCCCCGGCGCCGGGCGCGCCAGGTACAGGCCGAACGGCTCCTCGCGGAACTCCTCCACGTCGCGGCGGATGCCCTTGTTGTCGATGTTCACGCGGGCGGCCGGGTCGAACGTCTCGACCTTGGGCGGGTGCAGATCGGTCATCCGCCCATCCTGCCTTGCCCGCGCCCTTCGCGAGAATCGCCGGAAACTTCCGCCGGAAGCCCGGCCGGCGGGCTAAAGTTCGCGGGTCATTCGGTTCTCCTGGGGGGACGCGCACTTGTTCGGGATCATCAGACCCTGCCGGCACCGGCTGGCCGACCGGCTGCACGCGGACTGGATGGCACACCTGTGCGGCCTCTGCCTCGCGCTGCGCGACCAGCACGGGCAGTTCGCCCGCGTCGTGACGAACTACGACGCGCTGATCGTGTCGGCGCTGGTCGAGGCGCAGACGCCGAGCGGACCCCGGCGGGCCGCGGGACCGTGCCCGCTGCGGTCGATGCGCCCGGCGTCGGTCGCGGTCGGCGACGGAGCCCGGCTCGCCGCGGCGGTGTCGCTGGTCCTGGCCTCGGCGAAGGTGGACGACCACGTCGCCGACCGGGACGGCGCTTTCGCCCGGCACCCGGTCGCCGGTGCGGCACGGCTCGTCGCCCGACGCTGGGCCGCGCAGGGCGGCCGGACCGGTGCGGACATCGGCTTCGACACAGCGGTCCTGACCGAAGCGGTCGGCCGCCAGGGAGAGCTGGAACGCGCGATTCGCGCCGGGGATTCGCCGTTGCTGGCGACCGAACCGGCTGAGCTGGCTTCGTCCGCGGCGTTCGCGCAGACCGCGGTGATCGCCGGACGCCCGGGCAACCGCGCACCGCTCGCCGAGGCCGGACGGCTCTTCGGCCGGGTGGCCCACCTGCTCGACGCGGTGGAGGACCTGGCCGCGGATGCCGCGTCTGGGTCCTGGAATCCGTTGCTGGCCACGGGAACCGCGCTGGACGAGGCCCACCGGCTGTGCTCGGACGCGGTGCTCGGGGTCGAGCTGGCGTTGCGCGAGGCCGAGTTCACCGATTCGGCGCTGGTGCACGCGTTGCTGGTGCACGAGCTGCGGCAGGCGGTGCGGCGGGCGTTCGGGCATCACCACCTGCACGGCCAGCAGCCGCCGCCCGGGTGGATCGGGCCGGGGCCGACGCCGCAGCAGTCGCCGTACGGGCCGGGGCCCGGGCAGCCGGGGATGCCCGCGTCGTGGCCGCCGCCGGGGACGCCCGCGTACGGGCCGCCGCCGGGCTACGGCACTCCGGTGCCGGGGTACGGACCTGCGGGCATGCCCGGATCCGGCGGTCCTCCCGGCCCTGGCGGGCCGGGTGGTCCAGGTGGGCCCGGTGGTCCGGACGGTCCCGAGCCGCCGGAAGGCGGGGATTCGCTGGACGGCAAGGGCGGCGGCTGCTGGGTGCCGAAGTTCGCCGTCCCGCCGAAACGCCGGAACTTCTTCGCGGGCTGCGCGATCGCGACGTACATGTGCTGCTCCTGCCAGTTCTGCTGCCGCGACCCGTACCCGGGCCCCTGGAGCGGCGAACCGAACAGCGGCAGCTGCGACTGCTGCGATTGCGGCGGATGCGACTGCGATTGCTGCGGCGGGTGCGACTGCTGCAGCTGCTGAGCCGTCCGCGGGGTCCCCGCACCGCCGTCCGGGGAGCCCGCGAGGACGGCAGATCCCCAGCTCAGCGGGGCCGTCGCGGAAATTGTCGGTGGCCCGGCCTACCCTGGTTCCCGTGGCTTTCGCAACCGAACACCCCGTCCTCGCCCAGTCCGACTTCCGCCCCGTCTCCGAGGTGCCCCGTGCCGGCGGCCGGTTCGAGGTCGTCAGCGAGTACCAGCCCGCGGGCGACCAGCCCGCGGCCATCGACGATCTCGAACGCCGGATCAAGGCGGGCGAGAAAGACGTCGTGCTGCTGGGCGCCACCGGCACCGGCAAATCGGCCACCACCGCGTGGCTGATCGAACGCGTCCAGCGGCCCACCCTGGTGATGGCGCCGAACAAGACGCTGGCCGCGCAGCTGGCCAACGAGCTGCGCGAGCTGTTCCCGCACAACGCGGTCGAATACTTCGTCAGCTACTACGACTACTACCAGCCCGAGGCGTACATCGCGCAGACGGACACGTACATCGAGAAGGACTCGTCGATCAACGACGACGTCGAGCGGCTGCGCCACTCCGCCACGATGAACCTGCTCTCGCGCCGCGACGTCATCGTGGTCGCGTCGGTGTCCTGCATCTACGGCCTCGGCACGCCGCAGTCGTACCTCGACCGGTCCACGAAGCTGGAGGTCGGCGGCACGGTGGAGCGCGACGTGCTGCTGCGCGCGCTGGTCGACGTGCAGTACTCGCGCAACGACATCGCCTTCGCGCGCGGCACGTTCCGCGTCCGCGGCGACACGGTGGAGATCATCCCGGCGTACGAGGAGCTGGCGATCCGCGTCGAGTTCTTCGGCGACGAGATCGACAAGCTGTACTACCTGCACCCGCTCACCGGCGACATCGTGCGCGAGGTCGACGAGGTCCGGATCTTCCCGGCCACGCACTACGTCGCCGGGCCGGAGCGGATGGAGAAGGCGATCCGCGGCATCGAGGCCGAACTCGAGGAGCGGCTGGCCGAGCTGGAGAAGCAGGGCAAGCTGCTGGAGGCCCAGCGGCTGCGCATGCGCACCGCCTACGACATCGAGATGATGCGCCAGGTCGGCTTCTGCTCCGGCATCGAGAACTACTCGCGGCACATCGACGGCCGCGGCGCGGGGTCCGCGCCCGCCACGCTGATCGACTACTTCCCGGAAGACTTCCTGCTGGTCATCGACGAATCGCACCAGACGGTGCCGCAGATCGGCGGCATGTACGAGGGCGACATGAGCCGCAAGCGCAACCTCGTCGACTACGGGTTCCGGCTGCCCAGCGCGGTCGACAACCGGCCGCTCACCTGGGAGGAGTTCTCCGACCGGATCGGGCAGACGGTGTACCTGTCGGCGACGCCGGGCCCGTACGAGATGGGGCAGACCGGCGGCGAGTTCGTCGAGCAGGTCATCCGGCCCACCGGCCTGGTCGACCCGAAGGTGGTCGTGAAGCCCACCGAGGGGCAGATCGACGACCTGGTGCACGAGATCCGCGAGCGCGCGGACAAGGACGAGCGCGTCCTGGTCACCACGCTCACCAAGAAGATGGCCGAGGACCTCACGGACTACCTGCTGGAGCTGGGCATCCGCGTCCGGTACCTGCACTCGGAGGTCGACACGCTGCGCCGGGTCGAGCTGCTGCGCCAGCTGCGCGCGGGCGACTACGACGTCCTGGTCGGCATCAACCTGCTGCGCGAGGGCCTCGACCTGCCCGAGGTGTCGCTGGTCGCGATCCTCGACGCGGACAAGGAAGGCTTCCTGCGCAGCGGAACCTCGCTGATCCAGACCATCGGCCGCGCGGCGCGGAACGTGTCCGGCGAGGTCCACATGTACGCGGACAAGATCACCGACTCGATGAAGTACGCGATCGACGAGACCGACCGCCGCCGCGCCAAGCAGGTCGCCTACAACGAGGAACGCGGCCTCGACCCGCAGCCGCTGCGCAAGAAGATCGCCGACATCCTCGACCGCGTCTACACCGAAGCGGAAGACTCCGACGAGGCGGTCGCGGTAGGCGGTTCGGGCCGCAACGCCTCGCGCGGCAAGAAGCCGGAACAGGGCGACCGCGTCCGCAGCTCGGGCATGCTCACCGACAAGAACGTGGGGTCGATGCCGCGTGCCGAACTGGCCGACCTGATCCAGCAGATGACCGACCAGATGATGCAGGCCGCCCGCGACCTGCAGTTCGAACTGGCCGCCCGGCTGCGCGACGAGGTCGCCGACCTGAAGAAGGAACTGCGGGGGATGGACGCGGCCGGAATCAAGTAATTACACCGTTTCCGGTACCATTACACCATGGCGATGAACATCAAGGATCCGGAAACGGAGCGCCTGGCCGCGGAGGTGGCCGAGCTGACCGGCACCACCAAAACCGGCGCGGTCCGCGAGTCTCTTCAGCTGCGCCGGGACCAGCTGCGCAAACACGAGGACGCCGAACAGCGGCTGAAGCGGCTGCGCCGGATGCTCGAAGAGGAGATCTGGCCGCTCATCCCGCCCGAGGAGCTGGGCAAGCCGCTCTCCAAGGAGGAGGAAGAAGACATTCTCGGATTCGGGCCGGAGGGCGTGTGATCGTCGACAGCTCCGCGATCGTGGCGATTCTCCTGCGCGAGCCGGGCCACGAGCGCCTCGAAGAACGCCTCGCCGAGGCGACCGCGCCGAGAATCGGCGCGCCGACCTTGGTGGAGGTGGGCGTCGTCTTGACGGTGCGGCTCGGTTCCCGGGGAAGGCTGGCCCTGGCCAGGTTCATGCAGGAGAACCACATCGCGGTGGTCCCTTTCACTGAGGAACACAGCGAGATCGCCACCGACGCCTTCGGCCAGTTCGGGAAGGGACGCCATCCGGCAAAGCTGAATCTCGGCGACTGCTACAGCTACGCCACCGCCAAGCTTGCCGGAGAACCGCTGCTCTGCATCGGCGACGATTTCCCGCAGACCGACCTGGAGCTGGTCAAGCTAGAGGAGAACTGACGGCGATCAGCCGGGCGGGCCCCCCAGCCGGGGGTGCGCTCCTAGCTGAGGCACCCCCGGTTCCCGGACCCTCGTATCGACTTTCACAGAAACATGCGCCCGAAGCAATGGGTTCGAGGGCAGAGCCGAGGCAAGAGAGTCTCCTGTCCGCGGTCGGCGCCGGCGAACGACGGCCGCAAGGGTCAGTGCTTCAGCACCTTCTCCACGTACGCCTTCACCGCCGCGAGTGCCGGTTCGGACCGCCACAAACGCTCTACCTGCGCGTCGTCGGACACGCGGTTCTCCGCGATCCGCTGGTGGTACGGCTGCCGCAGCTGCTGCTTCGTGTGCGCGAAGGCCTCCGCGGGCAGTTCGCCGAGCCGGGCGGCTAGTTCGCGTGCCCGGGTGAGCACCTCGTCGGCGGGCACGATCTCGTCGACCAGGCCGCGGGGGAGCGCGTCCGCCATGGTGACCGTCGCGCCGCTGTAGATCAGCGACGGCAGTGGCGTCGTGCCGTACGTGCAGCGCAGGATTTCCAGCGCCGACAACGGGAACGGCACGCCCACCAGCAGCTCCGTCACGCCGATGCGGCCGGGGCCGTCCGCGGCGATCCGGTGGTCGCACGCCGCCGCCAGGACCATGCCGCCCGCGATCGCGTGGCCGTTCACCGCCGCCACCACCGGGCGCGGGAAGCCGAACACGGCCAGGAACGCGTCCGACAGCGCGGGCAGGAAATCGCCGACGTAGCGCGTGCCGCCCTCGTCGATCGCGAGCAGGTCCACTCCGGCGGAGAACATGTCGCCCGCACCGGTGAGCACGACCGCGCGCGCCCCGGCAGCTTCGGCCTCTTCGAGTCTGATCACCAGTTCTTTGCAGGTGGCGGTGTCGAGGGTGTTGCCGCGCCCGTGTTCGAGGGTCACGAGTGCGACGCCGGCGTCGAGTTCCAGGTGGATCGTCACGCGCCGAACCGTACCGGACATCCGCCTAGCTGGTGACGTCCTTCCGCGCGAACCGGCGGCCCGCCAGCAGCAGGAACACCGTCGTGTAGATGACCGACGACAGCACCCCGCTGGCCAGGTTCGTCCAGTCGATGTCGGTGGAGATCAGGTCGATCCAGGCGAACGAATAATGCGTCGGCAGATAGTTCCGAAGACCCTCCAAAGCGGTGATCTGGTCGAGGATCTGGGACAGGATTGCCACCAGCACGGTCCCGCCGACCGCGCCCAGCGGGGCCTCCGTCGACACGCTCAGCAGCAGCGCGAGCCCGGCGACCCAGGCCAGCTGCACCACGATGTACACAGTGGACATCAGCAGCGCCAGCAGGCTGTCGCCGAAACTGACCGCGTCGCCGGTGGGGCTGATCGCGTCGCCCGCGCCGTACCAGATGATGCCGACCAGCAGCGAAACCACCGGCAGCAGCACCAGCGCGGCGATGGACAGCAGCCCGGACACCGCGGCCTTCTGCCGCAGCAGCCGCTGCCGCGGCACCGGGATCGCCAGCAGGTACTTCAGGCTCGACCACGACGATTCGCTCGCGATCGTGTCGCCGAAGAACAACGCGACGATCATCGGCAGCAGGAACGTGCCGGACACGAAGAACGCGAGCACCACGAAGTTCGGCGCGCTCGCCGTCGCGAGGTCCACGAATCCGCCGGTGCGGCGGTTCGGATTCGCCTGCCCGATCTGGAACGCCACCACGAGGATGAACGGCAGCACCGCGACGAACGCCAGCACCAGCTGGGTCCGCCTGCGGCGCAGCTGCCGTTTCAGCTCCACGCCGAGCCGCAGCGTCCGGTCGGCCCGGTAGCCCGCGACCGCGCCGTCCGGGCCGACCTCGGCCGGTTCCGCGGTGGCCAGGTCGCTCAGTTCCTGCAGTGCGGCCGGGTCGGTGTGCACTCCGCCGGAACCGTTGCCCTCGCTCATGAATCCTCTCCCACCAGCTGCAGGAACGCGTCTTCGAGCCGGCGGCGCGGCCCGGCCTGCTCGACCGCGACCCCGGCGCGCACGAGCGCCGCGACCGCCTCGGCGCGCGGCATCCCGTCGAGGTTCGCGTGCACCAGATCGCCTTCGGTCTCGATGTCGGACACCCCGCCGATGCTCTTGAGCGTCGCCGCGGCCGCCGCCGAGTCGTCGACCCGGAACGTGGCCTCGCCGCTCGAGGCCGCCAGCTCGCCGACCTCGCCCGAGGCCACGAGCCTCCCGCGGTGCATGACCACCACGTGCGAACACGTCTGCTCGACCTCGGCCAGGAGATGGCTCGAGACGACGACGGTGCGCCCGGTGGCGGCGTAGCGCTGCAGGACTTCGCGCATCTGGTGGATCTGCGGCGGGTCGAGCCCGTTGGTCGGCTCGTCGAGCACCATCAGCTCCGGCAGCCCGAGCATCGCCTGCGCGATCGCGAGCCGCTGCCGCATGCCCTGGCTGTAGGTCTTCACCCGCCGGTGCACCGCGTCGCCGAGCCCGGCGATCTCCAGCGCCTCGGTGAAATGCGCCTTCTCGGCAGGCCGCCCGGTCGCAGCCCAGTACAGCTCCAGGTTCGCCTTGCCGGACAGGTGCGGCAGGAATCCCGAGCCCTCGACGAACGACCCGATCCGCGACAACACCGGCGCGCCCGGCGCGATCCGGTGGCCGAACACGCGGATCTCGCCCGCGGTCGGCGTGATCAGGCCCATCAGCATCCGCAGCGTGGTCGTCTTGCCCGCGCCGTTCGGCCCGAGCAGCCCGAGCACCTGGCCCGGTTCGACGCGGAACGACAGGTCCGCCACCGCGGTGAACCCGCCCGCGTACTGCTTGCGCAGCCCCTTGATCACCAGCGGAGTGTCCGCGAGCTCCGGGTCGACGTCGTGCGCCCGGCGGCGGCGGATCGCCGCGACCGCGACGAGCGCGATCGCGACCAGCAGCGTCGCGCCGATGCCGATCAGCTGCCCGACCGGCAGGGGAGCGCCGACCGAAGCGCCGGGCACCACCGGGACGGCGAGCGCCGCGCCCGGCGCGAGCCCGACCCGGAACACTCCCGGCTGCGCCGGCACCGAGTACGCCTGGTCCGTCGTGCCCACCACGAGCCGCAGCGAATGCCCGGAGTCGATCGGCCGCACGACGCCCGGCAGCGTCACCGTGACGTCGACCGGCGTGCCGTCCGCGGGCAGCCCGGTGACCCGGAACGGCGCGACCGCGTTCGCGGGCAGCACGCGGGTGCCGTCCTGGCCGACGTCGTACAGCTTCGCGAACAGCACCGCCTCCGGCTGCGGATGCGCCGGGTCGGTCGCGACCTGCAGCCGGACGGTGCTCGAACCGGACAGCAACACCTGGCTGTCGAACGGCGCGGTGCCGAACTGCGCGGCTTGGCCCGGCGGGTCGCTGCTGAACAGCGGAGCCAGCCGGGAGGTGCCTGCCGCGAGTCCGTTGAGCCCCGGAATCCCGCTCACCGCAGCCGGATTCGCGCCTGCGGGCCGGACAATCGGCTGCGCCGGTCCGGTGAGCGCCACCTGCTTCCGCTCGGTTCCCGCGCCGCTGAGGCCCGGGTACGCGGCGGCGTTGACCGTGCGCACCGACGGGGTTCCGTTGGCGCGCAACGTGCCCTGGACGTCGTAGCTGAATCCGTGGCCGGGGTCGCCCTGACCGGTGAGCGACGACCACAGGAAGTCGCCGATCTTCGCGCGCAGCTGCGGTCCGGGGACCCCGCCGTCGTGCCCGCCGGTGTACCAGATCGTGCGGACTGATCCGCCCGCCGCGGTGATCTGCCGCGCGGTGGCGTCGGATTGGTCGAGCCCGAAGAGCGTGTCGCTCTCGCCCTGGACGAGCAGCGTCGGCGCGGTGATCTTGCCGGTGACCGACGAGGGGGAGACGCGGTGCAGCAGCGCGACCGTCTCCGGGCTGGCCTTGCCGGTGGTCGCGAGTTCCGCGTACGCCTTGCACACCGCCGCGGTGAACCGGCCGCACGGATCCGCGGACGGCCGCTCGGCTCGGGCACCAGCCGGTGGCGCGGCGGCTTGTGGCGCGGTGCCGCCGCTGTTGCCCGCGGTGCTGCCGTTGTCGTTGGTCTTCTGTCCCGCTTCCGGCGCTTCGGCGGACGGCGTGCTCGCCGCGGCCGCGCCCGAACCGGCGGAGAAGAAGATGCCCGCCCAGCTCTTCTTGAAGACGCCGTCCGGAGAGAACGCGCCGGCTGCCGGAGTCTTCGCCGACGGAGCAGTCGCCGCCGCGGCGTTCGGCACGAGGGCCTGGCCGAGGTCGTTGTAGGTGATCACCGGCGCGAGCGCGCGCACCCGGTGGTCGGTCCCGGCGAGCAGCAGCGACAGCGAACCGCCGTACGACGCCCCGGTCACGCCGATCTCGGGCGCGCCGTCGGAGCCGGTCGCCACGTCGTGGCTCGCGGCCAGCCGGTCGACCAGCCTGCGCGCGTCGGCGACCTCGCCGTCGGGGTCGTTGAGCCCGATTTTGCCGGTGCTGTGCCCGAATCCGCGCGCGGACCAGGTGAGCACCACGAACCCGCGCTGCGCCAGTTCGCGCGCCTGCGGGTCCACACTGGACTTGTCGCCGCCGAAGCCGTGCGCGAGCAGCACGGCGGGGGCGGGCGTGTGTTCGGGGTAATAGGTGGTGGTGTCGATCCGCACCTGGTCGGGGGAACCCGGCGCGGCCGGCATCGAGAGGAAGGCGTCCTGGGTGCGGACCGGCGCGGGACCGCGGTCGCGAGTCGCCCAGACAGTCACCGCGGCAGCGGCGACCAGCACCACGGCGGCGACGGCAGCGAGCCGGGAGCCGCGGGTGCGGGGAAGCGGGATTCGGGGCACGACGCGACGTTATGACGATTTTGCTGAGAACGGGGACGCGGCCTCACACGGATCAAACACAGTTCACCCTCTTGGTGTCGTGGAGCGGGCCGAAGACCACTGCGCGCGAGGGTCCCGGAGGACGCTGGGCTCGTGAGTGGCAATCCCGGTTCTAACCGGCATTGCCACTCACGAGCCCCACTGTGCGAAGAGTGTCCGGATCCGGCCGGTTCGCCTGTCCGATGCCCGGAGTGATGAAGAAAACACGGCCGGTCCGGTGATGTGGGCAACCCCGGCTGGCGTTCGCAGCCCGTAACCGGCAGACTGAACGCGCTGTGAGGGGAGTATTCCTTCGCGGCGGTGTCGTCAGCACGGTGCACCCGGCGAGTCATTCGCCGAGGTCCCCGGCACCGTCGGCCGGTTTCGCGCCGGCGGGAGAGACCTCCGGTTAGTTGCTGCTGCGCACTATCCGGAGGTTTCAGAGATGACTGTCCCCCTGTGGCTGTGGTTCGCGACAGTCGGCGGGCTGCTCGCGCTGATCGCCATCGACCTGGTGATCGTCGACCACAAGCCGCACGAGGTGACCACCGGCGAGGCCGCTCGCTGGGTGATCTTCTACATCGCCTGCGCCGTCCTGTTCGGAGCGGGCATCTGGTTCTTCGCCGGGCACGACCCCGGCGTCCAGTTCTTCACCGGGTACATCACCGAGTACTCGCTGAGCGTGGACAACCTGTTCATCTTCATGATCATCATGACCTCGTTCAAGGTGCCCGCGATCCACCAGCACCGCGTGCTGCTCGTCGGGATCCTGCTCGCGCTGGGCATGCGGAGCGTGTTCATCGCGGTCGGCGCGGCGCTGATCAACCAGTTCGTGTGGGTGTTCTTCGTCTTCGGCGCGGTGCTCGTCTGGACCGCGATCAGCATGCTGCGCGGCAACGGCGACGAGGAGGAGTACCACGAGAACGCGCTCACCCGCTGGGTGCGCAAGCTCTACCCGGTCACCGACGACTACCGCGGCCACAAGTACCTGGTGAAGGAAGACGGCAAGCGGAAGATCACCCCGATGCTGCTGGTGATCGTCGCGATCGGCTCGGCCGACCTGCTGTTCGCGGTGGACTCCATCCCGGCGATCTTCGGGATCACCCAGGAGGCGTTCCTGGTCTTCACCGCCAACGCGTTCGCGCTGATGGGCCTGCGGCAGCTGTACTTCCTGCTCGGCGGGCTGGTCACGAAGCTCGTGTACCTCAGCTACGGCCTCGCGGTGATCCTCGCCTTCATCGGGGCGAAGCTCGTGATCCACGCGCTGCACGAGTACCACCTCGCGCCGGACTGGCTGGACATCAACAACTGGATGTCCCTCGGCGTGATCGTCGTGGTCCTCACCGTCACCACGGTGCTGAGCCTGGCGAAGGCCAAGCGCGACGAACGCCGGGCGGTAGAGGCGAAATAGGTCGTTTGCCTTGCTAAGGATCGGGTACGGTCGTCGGCATGCGTCCTGCCGACATCGAAGTCCTCGCCGTCCCCGGCCGTCCCGCGCTGCGCGGTGATCTCCTGCTCGCCGCGGTGAGCAGTCCCGACCTGGAAACCGATCAGTACCGCAGCGCGATCCGGCGGATCTCGCTGTCCGGAGGCGAATCGCCGTGGACGCAGGGTCCGCGCGATTCGTCGCCGGCCATCTCGCCGGACGGCCGGTGGGTCGCGTTCCTGCGCGCCGGCGACGGGAAGGGCGCGGAAGGCAGTCCGCAGGTGCACGTGATGCCCGTCGACGGCGGCGAATCGCGGAAGCTCACGTCGCTGCACCTCGGTGCGGACGCGCCGGTGTGGGCCCCGGATTCGCGCTGGCTCGCGTTCACCGCGCGGGAAGCCGAGCCGGGCCGCTACGGCACCGAGGACGCTGACGAGCGCACGCCGGAGCCCGCCGCCGAGGCGCCGCGGCTGATCACGCGGCTCGACTACCGCATCGACAACGTCGGCTTCCTGCGCGACCGGCCCAAGCGGCTGTACGTGCTCGACACCTTCGAAGAGGGCGAGCCGGAAGCGGTGACGCCGCGCGACTACAGCGTGAACCAGCCGGTCTGGACGCCGGACGGCGAGCGGGTGGTCGTGACCGTGCCGCACGACTTCGACCGGACGGAAACGCGCGAGCACGACCTCGTCGCGTTCCCGGTCGACGGTGGCGCCCCCGAGGTGCTGGCCGCCTGCGCCGGGTACGCCGACCAGCCGGTGTACGCGCCGGACGGCACGCTCTACTTCTTCGGCACGTCCCATGAAGACGGTGTCGTCGTCGCTTCCAACATCGGGCTGTACGCGGTCGTGCCGGACGGGAAACCGCGGCGGCTGACCGATGTGGAGACCGTCGACGTCGAGCCCGGCTCCGGCCCGGCGCTTCCGCTCGGCGACGAGGTCCTGGTCGCGGTGCGCAACCGCGGTGCGGTGGAACTGCGGGCGATCCCGACGGACGCCGACGGTGCGAAGCTCGACGACTTGCGTGTGCTGCACGCCGGGCACTCGGCGGTCCACGGATTCGCCGCGGACGGCGACACGGTTGTCGCGGTAGTGGCCGATTTGGACACTGCGGGCGAGCTGGTGGTGCTCGGCTCGGACGGTCCGCGCGTGCTCACCGATTACTCGAAGCCGTTGCGGGACAAGGGTCTTTGCGAGGTCGTGGAGCTCGAGACGACCGCGCCGGACGGCTACCCGGTGCACGGCTGGCTCGTCCTTCCCGACGGCGAGGGCCCGCACCCGGTGCTGCGCGTGGTGCACGGCGGGCCGTTCGCCCAGCAGGAATGGACGGTGTTCGACGAGGCGCAGGTGTACGCGTCGGCCGGGTTCGCGGTCGTGCTCGGCAACCCGCGCGGATCGGCCGGATACGGGCAGTCGCACGGTACTTCGGTCGTGCACAACATGGGCACCGTCGACGTCGACGACGTGCTCGCGCTGCTCGACAAGGCGCTGGAGCGGCCGGACCTCGACGCGTCGCGGACCGGGATCATGGGCGGTTCCTACGGCGGGTTCATGACGAGCTGGGTCGCCGCGAAGCACCCGGACCGGTTCCGCGCGGCGTGGAGCGAGCGCGCGGTGAACGCGTGGGATTCCTTCGCGGGCAGCTCCGACATCGGCTACTACTTCACCGAGGGCTACGTCGGCGCGGATCCCGACGAGCAGCGGCGCCGCAGCCCGCTCAGCTACGCCGCCGACGTGCGGATCCCGTTCGCCGTCGTGCATTCCGAGCAGGACTGGCGGTGCCCGCTGGAGCAGGCGCAGCGGCAGTTCGTGGCGCTGCGCCAGGCCGGCGTCGAGACGGAGTTCCTGCTGTTCCCCGGCGAGGGGCACGAGCTGACGCGCTCGGGCAAGCCGCGGCACCGGGTGCAGCGGTTCGAGGCGGTGCTGGCCTGGTGGGCCCGGCACCTCAGCTGAGCAGCGTGTAGTTCAGCTCCTCGCACACCCGCCCGAGCGGCACGTCGAGCCCCGGATGGTCCAGCGGAAGCAGGACGTCCGGGGCGATCGGCAGCGCCGCGCCCGCGGGCGGGTCCCACAGGCACAGCGAGGGCTTGCCCGCGTCCATCGACGAGCGGTACCAGAGCCCGTCGAGGTCCGGCATCGCGCCGCGGATCGCCCGCGCCCACGCCTGGGTGATCTTTTTCGGGCCGCTGGAGATCTCCTGCGACGCGCCGACCCGGGTGGGCCACAGCCCGGTGAGGTCGAGCAGCCGCAGCACGCGCGTCGGGCGCACCACGACCAGCCGCGGGCCGCGCGTCGTGCGGTCGACCGTCGAGGTCGTCTGGAACACCTCGGCGACGCTCGTGCGCACGGTGAGGCCGAAGTACAGCACGCCGTTGCCCGGGTCGGTGCCCGGACGGCCGCCGCGGCCGGGCTGCTGCTGGTCGAACCGGCCGTGCGGGAGCGGGCCGGTGTAGCGGAAGGTGTTCCACTGCTGCGGATGGTTGCCGTGCGCGGTGAAGATGCGGACCAGCCGGGTCTCGGGCTGCACCGAAACCACGTCGTGGCTGCGGTCCAGCCCCTTGACCAGAGCAGACCGCGCCGGAGGCGAGGGGAGCCGGGCCATGCGGGGGAGGTCGTCCGTCCTGTGTCGGGGCAGGGGGCGGGCCTGCGCCGCGGTGGGCGGGCGGCGCGCAGGCGGGGAAGGTCAGCGGGTCAGAACGGCGAGCCGAGCGTGGCGACGAGCCGGGCCACCTGCTCGGGGTCGCCGCCGGCGAGCAGCCACTGCCGCGGCGTGGCCGGCCGGTCGCTGATCACCAGGTCGGACTGCGGGGTGTTCATGAACGCGGCGACGACCAGCGCGGGCTGGTCCTCGGGGACGGCGCGCAGCACGGTTTCGAGGCCGGGCAGCACGCCCGCGCCGTTGAACTGCCACGCGGGCAGCCGCCAGCCCTGGTCCTTCCAGCCGGTGAGCCTGCCTTCCTTGAGGCGGTGCCGGATCCGGCTGTCGTCGACGTTCAGCATCTCGGCGGCCTGGCCGACCGAAAGCGCGGAATCGGCGAGCACGGCGTGCGCGGCGACGGTGCGCGCGCGGAAGTCCGGTTCGCCCTCGTCGCGCGGGCTCAGGTCGAGCCCCGCGTCGGTCAGCGCGGCGCGCTGGTCGGGGGAGAAGTAGTGCGAAGGGTCGGGGTTGGGCGGCGACAGCCTTCGGGCCGCGTCCTCCACGAGCGTGAGAAACTCGTTCGCGTCGGCTTTGAGGCCGGCTCTTGCGAGAACGTTCTCCAGCGCTATCGACATACGCTCAGCCTAGCGCGTGTGTGCGGGTTCGTGCGGTTTCTCGCCTTTTTGTGGGTGAATTCACCAAAGATCGACACGCATCGCACAGAAGTCAACACGATGGGTAGGCGAGTTCGGGCCAGTCTGCCCCGCACCGGGTGGCTTGTCCAGGCTTTCGAGTGCTTGACACTCCCGGACCGCCGATTTACGTTGCGAACGAGTAATCGGTTTCCCGCCCTCGGGTGCGGCCCGTGCTCCGCCGTCCGCGGCGGACGCTGGGGGGACAGGGGGTGGGGCGTGCCTGGCGGCTCGGCGGACCTCCGCCCGGCCGCCAGGCACGTCGTTTCCCCCGGATCGCGCTCTCGCCTCGGACGTCTGCGGCGGGTTTCGCCGGGTCTTCCCGGCTCGCCGGATCGTCCGCTGCCCTCGGACGTCTCGGACGCCGGTCCCATTCTCCGGCCTCCTGCGGCTTCTCGTGAACGGCAAGGCCGGTTCTCACCGGCATTGCCACGCACGAGGACCCGCCGGGTGCCGCCGTTGCGCGGGAGCCCGGTCAGCGGTGCGAGCTCTGCCGGTCGATCAGCTGCGCGTCCAGGGTCGTGGTGACCGGCTCGCGGGTGCTGTCGGCGATGCGGGCCAGCAGCAATTGCGCGGCGACCCGGCCGATCTCGTACGCGGGCTGCGCGACGACCGTCAGCGGCGGGTCGATGAGCGTGGTCCACGGGGCGTCGTCGAACGAGACGATGCCGATGTCGCGCCCGGCCCGCAGGCGCCGTTCCGCGAGCGCCTCCAGCACGCCGATCGCCATCGTGCTGTTGGCGACCAGCAGCGCGTCCGGCGGCTCCGGCTGGTCCAGCAGGTCCCCGGCGGCGTGGCGGGCGCCTTCCGCGCGGTATTCGGCGCGGCGGAAGACCGCGTTCTCCTCGCCGACCGCGTCGAGGTAGCCCGACAGCCGGTCGTCGGCGGTGCGCACGCCGGACGGCCCGGTCAGGCACGCCACCCGCCGGTAGCCGTTCGCGACGAGATGCCGGGCCGCCTGCCGGGCGGCGCGGCGGGTGTCGACGAGCACCTGGTCGCCGTCGGTGCCGGGCAGCGGCCGGTCGACCGCGACCACCGGGATGCCGAGCCGGCGCAGCCGCGTGACGCTCGTGGTCGGCCCGGTGGGGGAGAGCAGCACGCCCGCGACGCGTTCCTGCAGCGCGACGTCGAGGTACCGGCGCTCCTTGTCCTCGTTCTCGTCGGAATTGCAGAGCACGACGGAATACCCGGACACCTGCGCGAGATCCTCGACTCCGCGGGCGATCGAGGTGAAGAACGGGTTCTCGACGTCGGAGATGATCAGCGCGAGCACCGCGGTTTCCTGGCGGCGCAGGTTTCTCGCCAGTCCGTTCGGGTGATAGCCGAGCTCCTCGGCGGCCTCGAGCACCCGGGCGGCCAGCTCCGGGTCCACTGTGGACTTGCCGTTCAGGGTCCGCGACACCGTGGCGGTTGAGACGCCTGCCCTGGCGGCGACGTCGCTGATCGTGGCCACCGAGCCTCCTCGTCCTGGCTTCCTTGACACCCCGGTGACCGCAGAATACCGTCCCGGTAATCGTTTACCGTCCGATTGCCGGGGGTGCTGCGATGCAACCGGGCCCGTTGCTCGGCATCGACATCGGCACGTCCAGTTCGAAAGGCGTCCTCGTGGGTGCGGACGGCACTGTACTGGCGCGCGCCGCCCGCCCGCACAGCACCTCCCGCCCGCGCCCCGGCTGGTTCGAGCACGACGCCGACACCGTGTGGTGGGCCGGGTTCGCCGAGCTGGTGCGCGAATTGCTGGCCGGCGGCGAGAAACCCGCCGGGCTCGCGGTGAGCGGCATCGGCCCGGTCCTGCTGCCCGCGGACGCCGACGGCCGTCCGCTGCGCCCGGCGATTCTCTACGGCGTCGACACGCGGGCGGGTGCGGAAATCGCCGAGCTGACCGCCGAACTCGGCGAAGAGTCCATTGTGGAACGCTGCGGGAGCGCGCTCTCGAGCCAGGCGGTCGGCCCGAAGTGGCGGTGGCTGTACCGGCACGAATCCGACGTCGCCGCGCGGGCCCGGCAGTTCCTGATGGCGAGTTCGTACCTCGTGCAGCGGCTGACCGGCGAATACGTGCTCGACCACCATTCGGCGAGCCAGTGCGACCCGATGTACGACCTGCGCGCGGGCGGCTGGGCGGAGGACTGGTCCGCGCTCGTCGCGCCGGGGATCGACCTGCCGCGGCTCGCCTGGCCGACCGAGGTCGTCGGCACGGTCACCGCCGCGGCGGCCGCCGAGACCGGATTGCCGGCGGGATTGCCGGTCACCTGCGGCACGATCGACGCGTGGGCCGAGGCGACCAGCGCGGGGGTGCGCGACCCCGGCGACACGATGGTCATGTACGGGACCACGATGTTCCTCGTCCAGGCCGTCGCCGAGGCCCGTCCGGTGTCCGGGCTGTGGGCGACGCGCGGGGTTTTCCCGGGCAGCTTTTCGCTGGCGGCGGGGATGGCGACGTCCGGCGCGATCACCGACTGGCTGCGGGAACTCTTCGACGGAGATTTCGCCGAGCTGGTCGCTTCGGCCGGTCGGGTTCCGGCAGGCAGCCGCGGATTGCTGATGCTGCCGTACTTCGCGGGCGAGCGGACTCCGGTGCCGGATCCGTTGGCGCGCGGGCTGATCGCCGGGCTGACCACCTCGCACGGCCGGGCGGAGCTGTACCGCGCGGCGTTGGAGGGGACGGCTTACGGGGTGCGGCACAACCTTTCCGCGATGGGCGCTCCCGCGCGCCGGTTGGTGGCGGTCGGCGGCGGCACGCAAGGGCGGGTGTGGACCGGGATCGTCAGCGACGTGACCCGGACGCCGCAGCATCTTCCGACGGAAACTGTCGGCGCGTGCTTCGGGGACGCGTACCTGGCGGCGGTGGCGATCGGGCTGGAGCCGGATATCGAGGCGTGGAACCCGGTTGCCGAGGTGATCGAGCCGGATCCGGGCCGGGCGGACCGGTACGACGAGTTTTACGCGCATTACCGGGCGTTGTATCCGGCTACCGCGGAGACGGCGCATTTCCTTGCGCGCCAACAGGATTTGGCGGCGGAGTGAGTCGCCCGGCGAAGTAGGCTCCCGGGGTGAGGCCGGTAAGGGCGCGGCATTCGCGGGTGAGGTGCGGCTGATCGGAGTACCCGGCTGCGACGGCCAGCTCGGCGAGAGTCGCGGTGGCCGGTGCCAGTGCGATGGCTCGTTGCAGGCGCAGGATGCGCCGGTAGGTGGCCGGTCCATAGCCGACCGCGAGAGTGAAAAGCCGACGTGCCTGCCGTTCGCTTCGGCTCGGTTGAGCCGGAGACCAGTCAGAGTGGTCGGCGGCTTTCGATGAAGGTCGCATGCCTGGGTGCGTCGATTGCCCCGCGGCGGGTGCTTCTCCTTCGCCTTGGCCCAGAACCCCGGCAGACTCGGCGGCGAGTCGCGCCAGCATCCGCTCCACCACCGGATCCGCGGCAGCTGCCTGCTCCGTCGCGATGTCGGCCATCGCGTCGGCGAGGTCGCGGCCGCTGAGGATTTCGTCCGCGAGAGCCGCGCCGCGGCGGTTCCACAGGTCCGGCAGCGAGACGCGGCTGTCGCGCAGTTCGTCCGCGCCCACGCCGAGCATCGCGGCCGCCGCTCCCGGCCGGAAGCGCAGGCCGCGCAGCCGCGTGCCGGGCGGGAACACCGACGTCCACGCAGTCGTGTCCGGCCCGGCCACGAAAACCTGGCCGGCGCCGGCGACCAGGTCCACGCAGCCGTCCGGGACGATCCGCTTCGGGCCGGGCTCGGCCGACTCCCAGCGGCACCGCGCGAGGCGGCGCAGCGAGTGCGGCGGCGGGCTTTCCGAGTACACCCCGCGATCATCCCTCGCGGGTACGACAAAATGGCGCCCATGACCCCGATCGATGCCCTGGCCTGGGTCCACGTGCGGGACCGGCGGCTGTTGTCCGTCCGCACGACCGGCAAGGAAAAGTTCTATCTCCCCGGCGGCAAGCGCGAACCGGGGGAGGGCGACGTCGAGGGGCTGTGCCGGGAGATCCGCGAGGAACTGGGCGTCGCGCTCGACCCGCTCAGCTTCCGTTTCTTCGCGCTGCTCGACGAGCAGGCGGACGGATTCGCCGACGGCCGCCGCGTCCGGATGACCTGCTACACCGCCGACCACGCCGGCGAACCGGAGCCGTCGGCGGAGATCGCCGAGGCCGCCTGGCTGCGCGCCGCGGACGCCGCCGCCTGCCCGCCCGCCGGACAGCGCGTGCTGCGGATGCTGGCCGACGCCGGGCTCGTCGACTGATCACCCTGCGTCAACCGGGGGATGCGCGAGCGTCATCGGCATCGTGCGTGGTGATCGTGCTCGTACGCGCACGTCCCCTACCCCCATCAGGGTGAAATGGAGCTGATTTTCTCGGGTTGGCTAACGCCGTGTAACGGTCTGGCGAAGAACCAGACGTCGCACTCGCGGGAAGTGCGCTCGAGAAGAGAAGACCTCTCCATGGGTGTTCCTGGCGCGACCCGGCCCACGGCGGCCCGGGGGGAATCGGGCAGGCTGCGGCCGCTCGGAAGCGCGGTGGTCGTGGTCGGCGTCATCGCCGTCGCGGTCGCTGTCGCGTGGTACGTCATGCCGAAAGCGACCCCGGACCGGCCCGCACCGGCCGCGTCGGTGCCGTCGGTGACCGTCGAACCCGCGATCGTGCGCGAAGTGACCCGCACGGTCGTCTACGAACTGGCCGGCGAGGACGTCGCGCACAACCTCACCTACGTCGCGACCGGCGGCGACCTCGAACAACAGGCCGAGGTGCGGCTGCCCTGGTCGGTGACCGTGCAGCGGAAGGCTCCCGCCGAGCAGCCGGTGTTCAGCAGCCTGGTCGCGCAGAGCACCGGCGCGCTGCTGTGCCGGATCCGGGTGGACGGGCAGGTGGTCGCGGAGAAATCGGTGGCCGGGGAGGGGCGGCAGCTCAGCTGCAGCGCCTGACTCAGGCTGGAAGGCCGCGGGGGATCGGCAGAGCGGACCCCGCCCGCGTGCGGCACGCCGAGTTGTTCTCGCGGAAGCGTGTGACCAGGGCAGCTTGAAGCTCGCCGGGCCGCGCAGGTGGCAGAGCGAGCCCGTCCAATCGCCAGCACGCCAAGCTGTCCTCGCGAACCTCCGCCGCGCCCGCCCCGGGAAGCCCCGCAGCGTCGACGAGCGAAAGCGGCCCGCTTCACCGCCCCGAACCCGGCTCTGCGGCAGGATCACCTCCGTGAACGGTGCGATCGGATTCGGGCCCGCGCTGATCGCCGTGCTCGTGGTGCTGGCGCTCGCGGGCGCGGCGGTCGTCCGGTTCGGGCAGCTCGGGCAGGGGAGGGCGGTGCTCGTCGCGGCTGTCCGCGCAGTGGGGCAGCTCGCGCTCGTTTCGCTGGTCATCACGGTGATCCTGCGGTCGGGCTGGCTGACCGGCCTGTTCGTCCTCGCGATGTTCTCCATCGCCGCCGCGACGTCCGCCGGCCGGATCGGGGTGCCGCGGCGGATCGGGTGGGTCGCGCTTTCGCTGGCGTCCGGCGTGCTTCCGGTGCTGGCGCTCGTGCTCGGGTCGGGCGTCGTCCCGGCGAAGCCGATCGCGGTCGTGCCGGTCGCGGGGATCGTGATCGGCGGTTCGATGACCGCGACCTCGCAGGCGGCCCGCCGTGCGCTCGACGAACTCAAGCAACGCCACGGCGAGTACGAAGCCGCGCTGGCGCTGGGATTTCTGCCCCGGCACGCCGCGTTGGAGATCTGCCGTCCGTCGGCGGGGCACGCGTTGATCCCGGCGCTCGATCAGACCCGGACGGTCGGCCTGGTGACCCTGCCGGGCGCGTACGTCGGCGTCCTGCTGGGCGGGGCGAGCCCGCTCCAAGCCGGGACGACGCAGGTGCTGGTGCTCATCGGGCTGCTGGCCGCGGAGGCGATCGCGGTGCTGGTGACGGTACAGCTCGTCGCGGCGGGGTTCGTCCGCCGCGACGAGTCGGTTCAGCCGAGCGGGGCGGCCAAGTGAGACCGGTCGTTGAAGCCGCGGATCAGCCAGTTCTCGCCGTGCACCACGAGGTGCGAGATCGAGCCGTTGTCCGCGCCCAGGAACGCGAACCGCTCCAGCGCGCGGCTCGCCTGCGCGAACGCCTCGCCGATCACGCCGCCGTGGGTGAACACCGCGACCCGCTGGTCCGGGTGCGCCGCGGCGATGCGGGTGATGGCGGCCCGGATCCGGAGGCCGAACGCCTCGTCGGATTCCGCGCCGGGCAGGACGTCCCACCGCTGTTCTTCCCACAGCTTCCGCGCGAGCGGATGCCCCTCGGCGGTGTGCTTGCGGAACAGCCCGTTCTCCCATTCGCCGAGGTTGATCTCGCGCAGGTCCGGCTCGACGGCCGGGGTGAGGCCGAGCTTTTCCGCCAGCGGCGCGGCGGTCTGCGCGGTGCGCCGCAACGTGGTCACGTACAGCGCTTCGATGCGTTCTGAGGCCAGCCGCTCGCCTACGCGCGCGGCGTGGTCGCGGCCTTCCGGCGCGAGGTCCGGGTCGGCCTGCCCGTCGACGAGATCGAACGGCTCGCTGAGCCGTTGCGGCATCGATTCCCCGTGGCGCACCAGGAAAATCTCGGTGGCGCCCGAGGGCGGGCTGAAGCGGTGCTGGCGGTACTCGACTTCCTGTTCGGGCGTGCTCATGCCCCGACCCTAACCGGTCGGCTCACCCGAGTTGCTTGTCCACGAAGCACCACCGCCACGTCTCGCCCGGCTCGAAGCTGCGCATCACCGGGTGCAGGGTTTCGTGGAAGTGCTGCGAGGCGTGCTTGCCCGGCGACGAGTCGCAGCACGCGACGTGCCCGCACTTGAGGCACATCCGCAGGTGCACCCAGGTCATCCCGGCCTCGACGCATTCGGCGCAGGAATCCCGGGTGCTGGGCTCCTTGTCCGGCCATGCGTGGCTGAGGTGCTTGCAGGACCCGGCCGTGGCGGCGGGCGTGCTGAGTTCGCGTTCGGCCACCGGGGGTTCCTCCTCGTCGCGGTCGAGCATGGATTCTTCGATGTCGAGGCGAGCCAGCACGCGGCGCAGCACCGCGTCGTCGGCACTGCCCCGGTCCCGTGCCTTCAGGAACACGTCGCGTTCGGCTTCGAGCAGCTGGACGCGCAGTCGACGGTAGGCGTCGCTGGGGGTTTCCGCGAGAGTGCTCTGCCTGCCGAGCTGTTCCCACGCGGAGTCGGACCGGTCCTGCAACCGGTCGCGCAGCCGCTCGATCACCTCGGGCGGGTCTTCCGGGCGGCGCAGGTCCTCCAGCTTGGCGAGCGCGGCGCGGGTCATGTCGTGCAGCACGGCGGCTTCCTGCAGCGCGTCCTCCGCCGGGTCCGGCCGGGGCAGCCGCAGACGGCGGATCAGCGGCGGCAGCGTCATGCCCTGCACCGCGAGCGTCCCGGCCACCACGACGAACGCGGCCAGCACGAGCACCGCGCGCTGCGGAGTGTCCGCGGGCAGCACGAACGCGGCGGCGAGCGTGACCACGCCGCGCATTCCGGCCCACGCGATCACCGCGGAATAGCGCCACGGCCACACCTTGCCGCGTTCCAGGCCCAAGGTTTTCAGGAGCCGTTTCACCACGCCGATGCTGACCATCCAGAGCATCCGCGTGAGGATCGTCGCGGCGAGCACCGCGGCGCAGATCCCGGCGAGCTGCCACACCGACAGCCCGCTCTTGCCGACCTCGTGCAGGATGCCCCGCACCTGCAGGCCGATGAGCAGGAAGACCATGTTCTCCAGCAGGAACTGGACGGTCTCCCAGTTCAGCCTGCTGGCCAGCCGCGACGGCCCGGACTGGATCCGCGGCGTCTGGTGCCCCTGGATCAGCCCGGTGACGACCACCGCCAGCACGCCGGATCCGTGCACCGCCTCAGCGAGCAGGTACGCCGCGAAGGGAACCGCGAACGACAGCGCGGTGTCGGTGATCGTGTCTTCCAGCTTCGCGCGCACGTACGTCACGATCAGCCCGACGAGGAAGCCGACGACGATCCCGCCGACGGCCGCGAGGAGGAAGTCGAGACCGACCTGCCAGAGGCTGATCGCGCCGGCGATCGCCGCGATCGCGGTCCGCAGCGCGACGAGCGCGGCGGCGTCGTTGAAGAGGCTTTCGCCCTCCAGCAGCCGGACGAGCTTGCGCGGCATCCCGACCCGCCGGGCGACCACGCTCGCCGCCACCGCGTCCGGCGGCGCGACGACCGCGCCCAGCGCGATCCCGGCGGCCAGCGGCAATCCCGGCACGACCAGCCAGGCGACCAGCCCGACGCCGAACGCGGTGAACACCACCAGCCCGACCGACAGCAGCGCGATCGGCCCGCGCAGCTTGCGGAACGCGACGAGCGACGTCTGGATCGACGCGGAGTACAGCAGCGGCGGCAGCAGCCCGATGAGGACGATCTCCGGGTCCAGTTCGTACTGCGGCACCCCGGGGATGAACGACACCCCGACGCCGACCGCGACCAGGCACAGCGGAGCCGACCAGTCCATCCGGCGCGCGACGACGGTCACCAGGAGAACCGTCAGGACCAGCGCCACCAATTCCGCTGCGATTTCCACCGGACAATCATCGCCTGCGGTCCCGGAGCACGCGCGGGGGCCAGCGTTAGGCTGCGGTTCGTGACGACGGTGGAGACGCGGGCCGGTGCCGTCCGCGGCGAGGTGCGGGACGGAGTCGGGTTTTTCCTGGGGGTGCCGTTCGCGGAGCCGCCGGTGGGGGAGCTGCGGTTCCGCCCGCCGGTGCCGGCGGTGTCCTGGACCGGGGTGCGCGACGCGACGGAATTCGCGGCCAAGGCCCCGCAGCCCGACGTGACCGGGAAACGCTTCGTCGGCGATGAGGACTGCCTGTACGTCAACGTCTACGCGCCTGAAGCACCCGGTTCGTACCCGGTGCTGGTGTGGATCCACGGCGGGGGCGGGGTGATGGGCGCGCCGCACCAGTTCGACGCGTCCGCGTACGCCCGCCGCGGCGTGGTCGTCGTGACTGTCGCGTACCGGCTCGGGGTGCTCGGCATGCTCCGGCTGCCTGGCGTTTCCGACGGGAATCTCTCGCTGCACGACCAAGTGCTGGCGCTGGAATGGGTCCGCGACAACGTGGCCGCGTTCGGCGGCGACCCGCGGCGCGTGACGCTCGCCGGGCAGTCCAACGGCGGCCGCACGGTGGGGACCTTGCTGGCGGTTCCGGCCGCGAAAGGGCTGTTCAGCCAGGCGATCGTGCAGAGCGGCACCGGCGTCGGTTCCGTCGTGCACACTCCGGCCGAGGCGGAAGCAGTCGGCGAGGCGGTGCTGGCCGAACTAGGCGATGGCGACCTGCGCACGCTGCCGGTCACGGAGATTTTGACCGCGCAGCAACGGGTCACGGCCCAGCTCGGCACGCTCGTGACGTACCGGGTGGTGGTCGACGGAGATCTCCTGCCGCAGCGGCCCGGCGAAGCGGTCGCGGACGGCGCGGCCCGGGAAGTCCGGATCCTCACCGGCACCACGGCCGACGAGCAGGATCTGTTCTCCTGGCTGCAAACCGGCGGCGCGAAACTGCTCGGCACCGGATCGACGATGCTCGAACCGGATGTCATCGCGCGGATGACCGAGGCGTACCGCGAACTGCTGCCGGACTGGCCGGAGGACCAGCTGGTGAACCGCGTCCGCACGGCGGGGGACTGGTGGCTGCCGGCGATCCGGCTGGCCGAAACCCAGCACGCGGCAGGCGGCACGGCGTGGATGTACCGGCTGGACTGGCGGATCGCGCCGCGCGGGAAGGGCCTCGGCGCGGCGCACGGGGTGGACCTGCCGTTCGTGTTCGACGACGTCCGCAACCCGAATTGGCGCTTCCTCTTCGCCATCGCCCGCCCCGATCCGGAACGGCTGCGGGCGATGGCGGAGGAGATGTTCGAGACGTGGGTCCGGTTCGTGGCGACCGGCGATCCGGGCTGGGCGGCTTACACGCCGGAGGACCGCGTGACCCGGTTGTTCGACGACGTGAGCACGACCGTGTCCGATCCGGATTCCGGACAGCGGCGGCTGTGGGGCTAGCGAGCCAGGCCCGCTAGCCCCACAGCGCTTACGCGTGGACGGTCTGCGTGCCGGTGTTCCAGCCCGCGACCCGCACCGACGGAGCCGAACCGTGCAGGTCGGCCGTGCGGTAGGTGGCGGTGAGCGTCACCGATTCGCCCGGCCACAGGCTGACCTGGTTGTCCGACCAGGACACCGGGAGCACCGGCGTGCCCGTGCTGTCCACCAGGTGCGTGTCCACCATGAACGCCGGGGTCTTGCCCGACGAGGTGTTGGTGAGCTTCACCGTGGTGACGGTGGTGCCGTCCGGACCCGGAGCGGAGGTCGCCGCGGTGGCCACCTTCGCCGCGCCCAGCTTCGACAGCCCGGACAGGTCCGCGTAGGACGACGTCGGCGTGTAGTACCAGTCCGACTTGCTCCAGTTGAGCTTGTCGTCCTTGGTGGACAGCCAGTACACGTTCCGGCTGACCTCCTTGCCCGCCGAATCGGTGAGCACCAGCTTCGCCAGGTAGGTCGAGGACAGCCCGCTGACCGAACCGATGTCGAGCGCCTTCGCGTGCGCGCCGCCGCCGTTGACCGAGAAGTTCTTCTTGGTCTTCGAGAACTTCTTGGTGCCGTCGGTGTTGAACAGCTCGACGCTGGCGGTCAGGCCGGACGCCTTCTTCGTGGTGGAGTTGACCACCTCAGCCGACTTGGTGTCGTACGAGTACTGGATGTGCAGCGGCTCGTTCGCCTTCTTGGCCCCGAAGTAGGAGCCGTTCTGGTCGAGGTAGGCGTCGAACAGCTGCCAGTGCAGCGACGTCCAGCCGCTGTTGAGCATCCAGTAGATGAGCCCGGTCGACGGGTCCTTCGAGTCGGTGAAGTTGCGGGAGTGCGATTCGAACTCCGCGCGGACGTTCTCGTACTGCGCCAGCTGCGCCTTGCGGACGAAGTCGTCCAGGCTCGTCGGCTTGCCGTAGCGGCCGGCCAGCGCGTCGCCGAAGATCTTCAGGTTGGCGAAGGTCTCCGACTCGGAGCGGTGGTACTGCGGCGCGGACGGGTTCTTCCAGAGCGTTTCCAGCTCGGCGGGCGTCATCATCCGCTTGAGCGTGTCCATCGTCGGGATGTCCGGCCCGGCGCTGGTCTCGGAGTTGAAGTTCCACGCGCCGCCCGCGTCCTTGTGCGCCTTGTCGTACCAGTAGTTCGGCGGGACGTAGTCGTACGGGCCGTTCATCTTCATCCCGGACGGGCCGAGCTTCGGCGACGCCTTGGCCGACGCCGCGGAGATCACCGCCGCGGGCCAGTCCGCCGCCGACAACGCGTCGAGGTAGCCCTTTTCGATCCGCGCGTCGGGCGCGAAGTCGCTGCCGATGTGGAAGGACAGCACGCTCGGGTGGTCGCGCAGCCGCTCGGCCTCCGCGGTCATCGACGCCTTGGCGATCGGGTAGTCCGCCTCGGTCCACGGCTCGCCCTTCTCGTCGCCGTTGACCTGGCCTTCCCACTTGTCGCAGCATTCCCAGCCGGGCATGGTCAGCACGCCCATCCGGTCCGCGAGGTCGAAGAACGCGTCGGGTTCGATGTGGCCCTCGAGCCGCACCGTGTTGAGGCCGAGGTTCTTGACGTAGGCGAGCTTGTCCGCTGCCCGGCCCGCGTCCCAGCGCAGCAGCAGGTCGGGGGACCAGCCGCCGCCCTTGATCATCAGCGGCTTGCCGTTGACGACGTACTGCCGTCCGCCGCTGGAGCTCAGCGGAGCCTTGACGTCGCGGATGCCGAAGCTGGAGTGGCTCGCGTCGGACGTCGTCCCGCTGACGCTCGCGGTGAGGTCCAGCTGCTGCATCGGCTGGCCGCCCATGCCTGCGGGCCACCACACCTGCGGCTTGTCGACGCCGATCACCGGGAAGGTGACGGTCTTCTTTTCGTGCGCGGCAAGGGAAACGTCCTGGCTCACCGGCTTGCCCGCGACGGTGCCGGACACCGTGGTGCGGACCGGCGCGTCGGAGTCGTTGCGGACGTCGGCCTTCGCGGTGAGGTCGGCGTGGTCGAGCGCGGGCACGTTCAGCTTCGTGACGACGTGCACGCCGCGGAGCGCGACCGGCCCGCTGTGCCGGACGACGACCTCGCGCGCGAGCCCCATGTTCTGGTCCGGCGGGGTCTGCGCCCAGTCGATCCAGCCCATCGACAGGTCGTTGTTCGGGTCGTTCGGGTAGACCTTGAACGCGACGCTGTTGACGCCCTCGTGCACCTGCTTGGTCACGTCGAGGTCGTGCCGGGTGTAGGGGCCGTTGACCTCGTCCTTGGTCGCGACGCGGGCGCCGTTGACCCAGACGTCGGCCTTGGACAGCACGCCGCTCACGTCGAGGTAGGTGCGCTGGGACGGGTCGGCGACCTTGATGTCGGCGCGGTACCACCACGGCACCTTGAAGTCCGCGGCCGGCACGTTCTTCATGTTCGTGGAGTAGAACGGGTCGGAGTAGCGGCCGTTGGCGAGCAGCCCGGCGTACACCGTCGACTGCGAGCCGACCGGGTACCAGCCCTTGGCGTCGAAACCGGGCTTCGACACCGAGGCGTCGTCGGGCACCTTGGCCGAGGACTGGATCAGATAGCCGGGGATCGCGGCCTGCCCGGGTTCCGGCCCGGCCGAAGCGGCCCCGGCGACTCCGGGGATCAGCGCTGCGGTCAGGGCGGCGACTGCTAACAGCCGTCCGGGCATTCTTGGCCGGCGTGGGGTCACGAGCGGTCCTCCTCGGGCTCCTGGCGGCGGCGATTGTTAGTAAAGTTCCTTAACGATTGCCGGTGATAGTAGCCGTCCGGAGGAGCCGGGAACAGACCTCGACGGGGTCTTTTCGCCCGATTTTCGCCCGCGGTTCCGCCTAGAGCGCGTCGACGTAGTACCAGCGCCCGCCCTCGCGGACGAACCGGCTGTTCTCGTGCTGCGAGTCGTCGCGGCCCTGGTAGCGGTAGTGCGCGCGGAACTCGACGGTGCCCTCGTTCTGCAGCAGCGATCCGCCGGTCCGGCCGAGGATCTCCAGCCGGGTCCACTCCTGTGCGGGATCGAGCCGCAGCCGCTTCGGGCGGGTGTCCGGATGCCAGGTGTCGAGCAGGTACTCGGGCTCCCCGACGGCGAACGCGCAGTACCGGGAGCGCATCAGCAACTCGGCCGTCGGAGCGTTCTGGTCGCCGCGGTGGAACCGGCCGCAGCAGTCGGCGTAGGGCTCGGGCAGCCCGCAGGGGCAGGGGTTCGTCACGCTGCTGATTCTGTCTCCAGTGCGAGAGCCTGCTGCACCCAGGCGGTGATCTGCTCGACGTCGACGTCCTCGGCGCTGCGCAGCTTCACGTGGGCCATCTCGCGAGCGCTCGGTTCGAGGCCGCCGCCCTTGATCAGTTGGCCGCGCCAGAAAGCGAGCGTGACGTATGAGCTGTACGCCTTCGCGAGGCAGACCGGGTTCTTGCCTGCTTTCCAGGTAGGCGCGCCGTGGTAGAGCGCGGCCGGTTCGGGCATCGCGTTGTCGAGCGCGGGCAGGAGAGCGGCGTAGACCTCGCGGAGCACTTCAGGCTGCGCGGCGACGTACTCGGCGACGGTCGTGAACTTCGGCATGGCTGGTCCTCTCGGCTTTCTGGTGCTGCCGAGCCTGCCTGCCGATGGTTATTACTGTCAAGACTAATTTTTTTGTCGGTGGACGGCATTGCTCAGACGACCACGATCGCGATCGGCGGCGCATCCGGCACTGGGCGGGCCGCGACGACCAGATCGTGCGTCGACGTGAGCCCTGCCAACCGGTGCGCACCTTCACGGGTCAGAACACTGGCGACGATGTCCGCCGGAGGACGGGATCCCGCATGCGCAGCCGCCGTGTCATGAACTCGCCGAACCGGTACGGCCAAGCTCGCGAGTTGATCTGCACGGCTCAGCCGCGAGCCCGGCGCACCCCGGCCGCGGCGGCTTCCTGCGATCCCTTGACCGCGAGCTTGTCCGCGCGCTCGTTCTCCGGAAGTCCGGCGTGGCCCTTGACCCACAGCCACTCGACCTCGTGCTGCTGGCAGGCGGTGTCGAGGCGCTGCCAGAGGTCGGCGTTCTTGACCGGCTGCTTCGCCTGCGTCTGCCAGCCGTTTTTCTTCCAGCGCGGCATCCACTGGAGGATGCCGTTGCGGACGTACGTGCTGTCGGTGTAGATCCGCACCACCGACGCGCGGGTGAGGCTTTCCAGCGCACGGATCGGGGCCATCAGCTCCATGCGGTTGTTGGTGGTGACGGTGTCCTCGGCGCCGTACAGCTCGCGCTCGTGCTTGCCGTAGCGCAGCAGCGCGCCCCAGCCGCCCGGTCCGGGATTGCCGCTGCACGCGCCGTCGGTGTAGATCTCCACGGCCTGTTCCGTCTGCTCCGCCACGCGGCGACCCTACCGTTCCCACGTGCTGGGAGCCGGAATGCCATGCCGGGTCCGGTGTTGTCCCCTGGACACTCACGGAAGGGATCCGGACATGGCGGTGGAGTTCGCGCAGGCGTGGCAGGACTGGAAAGCGGAACGGGAAAAGACACTGGCCGATCCGTACGGCTGGCTGGCCCTGGTGTCGCTCGACTGGCTCGAGGATGCGCCCCGGACCTACCCCGGCCTGCCCGGCCGATGGTGGCAGGACGCCGAAGCCGCGTACGTCGATCCGGCCGGCGGGGAGTTGCGGCATGAAGGCACCCTGCTGACGGATGTCCACCGCTTCGAGCTAGTGAACAGCGGCGCGGGCACCCGGGTGACGGCGGGCTCGGTGGAAATCGAGATCGCCCGCCGGTCGGGGTATTTGATCCGCGTGCACGACCCGAAAGCCCCTGTACTGCAAGCCTTCCACGGGGTCCCCGCGTATGAACCCAATCCGGCTTGGGTTCTGACTGGCCGTTTCGAGCCCTTCGACGAGCCGCGCCCGACGACTGTGGGTGCGGTTGTGGAGGGACTGTCGCATGTCTACACGGCACCTGGGCGGGTTGTCTTCGAGCGGGATGGGGTTGAGTACACGCTTACTGCGTTCAATGGGAAGACTGGCGGGTACAGCATTCTTTTCACTGATGCGACTAGTGGGGTGACTACTTATGCTGCCAACCGTTCGCTGCCGGTCGCCGAGGCTGCTGCGGACGGGACGGTGACTTTGGATTTCAACCGGGCGGTGAATCTGCCGTGTGCGTTCACGGATTTCGCTACGTGCCCGTTGCCGCCTGAGGGGAATCATCTGCCGTTTGCGGTGGAGGCGGGGGAGAAGCTGCCTTACGAGCGGCAGTAGGCTATTTGATCGGCTCGGCGCTGTCCCCGGCCAGGACCAGCTGCGGCACCTGAGCAAGTGTCCAGCCGGACCCGGCCGGGGTCAGCACCCAGACCATGTCGAACCGTTCGTCCGGCCACTTCTGCGGCGCAGCAACCCCGAAGGCAGCCGCGAGGGCAGGAATCTCCTCGTGCTGCCAGCTGATCAAGGTCGGCTCCGTCCGCCGGGCGACCTCCGCGGCGAGTGCGCTCTCGCTGCCCTTGGCATAAGTGGTGAGGACGGTTTTGCCCAGCCGCTCCGCCACCGGCCCGGCCGTCTCCCTGGGCCGCGTGCCCTCGCCGCCGTTGCCGCCTGCCGCGTAGACAGCGGTCGGGCGAGCGAGGCCTTCCCTCAGTGAACCTGTCGCTGGCGCGAACAACTCGACGAGCGCACCGGCCCGGGTCCAGCCGCGAACAGTCAGGGAATGGGAATCGGGACTGCCGTTCACGTCAATCCCTTGCGGGCCGGTCGAACCGGACGGCTTCTCGGCGTGCCGGATGATCATCACCCGCGCCCCGCCGGGCTGAGCAGGCGGCATGGCGGCGGCTTTGGCTTGCTTCGACGCGCAGCCGGTGATGAGCAGTGCTGCGCTGCCCGCTGCGCCGCCGAGCAAGGTCCGCCGTGACCACAGTTGCGCTGTCATGCCGCTCCCCGAATGCTGTGAAGTTGACCTTCGCCTGAGTACTCGGGGGAGGTGGCTTGGGCAACGCGCGCCACGCGCGGGTGCGGCCGAATTCCGTTGGCGGGCTTGGGATTTCCGGATCGTCCTGGCCGACAGGGGACAAAACGAGCGCCTCCCGGTCACCCCCGGAGTTCGCGGTCCGCTGGCGGAAGCCAGTCGCGATCGGGCAACGGGAGGCGTCCGCTGCGCACGTCCGGGTCGGCCCGGGCGTGCACGGAGATCTCGTCCCGCTTGGCTCCGATGGCGTGATAGAGCCCGATGAAGTCGTCGTGGCTCATGGTTTTGCCCCGGGCGACCCAGCTGAGCTTCCAGACGGTCTCGTGCCAGCGGCGTCCGGCGTCGACTGCGGCCGGTGAACCGAGAAGCAGCACGGTTTCCCATTTGGTCGCGCGCTCGTTCTCGGCGTCGGCGAGGGCGGCCAAACCCTCCTCGAGGTCCACGGGCAGCGCGCCCGCCGGGCAGCCGCGGGTCGCGGCGATCCGATAGGACAATTGCGCGCACGATTTCAGCGCGGTGGCGTACTCGGCGTAGGCGCTGAGCCGCTTGTCATCCCATCGCGTCGAGTACTGGCGGCGCCACTTGCTGCGCTCGACCAGCGTCGTCGCGGTGAACGAGGCCGCGGCGCCCAGGAGCACCGCGGCCAACGTCAGGAGCTGCTGAACAGCGGGGTTCACCAGCCGCGTTCGCGCCACTCCGCCAGGTGCGGACGCTGCTCACCCAACGTCGAGTCATCGCCGTGCCCCGGATAGAACCACGTGTCGTCCGGCAGTTCGCCGAAGATCCGCGTTTCCACGTCGTCCAGCAGCGACTTGAAGTCCTCCGGCGAGCCGGTCTTCCCGACCCCGCCCGGGAACAGCGAATCCCCGGTGAACAAGTGCGCGTGGCCGGACGGATCCCGGTACAGCAGCGCGATCGACCCCGGCGTGTGGCCGCGCAGGTGGATCACCTCCAGCGTCACCGTGCCGACCTTCAGGGTGTCTCCGTGTTCGACCAGGAAGTCCGGGGGGACCGGCAGCGGTTCCGCGTCCAGCGGGTGCGCCGCGGTGTTCGCGCCGTTCGCGCCGGCTACCGCGCCCAGCGCCTGCCAGTGGTCGGGGTGCTGGTGGGTCGTGACGACGGTGCGCAGCGCGGGACGGTCGGGGCCGTGGCCGATCAGGTCCGAGATGCGTTCCGGGTCGTTGGCCGCGTCGATCAGCAGCGCTTCGTTCTCCTCGCGGCACACGAGCAGGTACGCGTTGTTGTCCATCGGGCCAACGGAGAGCTTGGTGATGGTGAGCCCGTCCAGCGTCCGGCGCGCGGCGTCGCCGCCCGGTTCGACGTGTCCGGTGTACGTGTCGGCGATGTTCACGAGGTCCCACCGTAGCCGGATCACCCATGCGGTGGCCACGCGGCCGTTTTTGTCGGTGCCTGCTGTCAAGATCTCCCTATGACCTCTTGGATCGACCCGCTCGCCAAGCTGGCGCGCGAGAACCTTCCGCCGGACGTGGCCGAGGCCTGGGAAACCGTCTTCCGGCCCGCGGTGCGGCTGAGCACCGGCGGGAACGGGGCGCGCGTCGGGTGTCTCGGCGGGAACCCCGCGCTGCCCGCGGACGTGGAGTGGCCCGTCTGGCGGGGCGAGCTGCCGATGAACTTCGTCGCCTCCGTGGACTGCGCTGCGCTGCCTCGGGTGCCTGGCGGGATCGAGTTGCCCGCGTCGGGTTCGTTGCTGTTCTTCTACTGCGACGACTGGTTCGAGGCCGAGGGGCCGGTCGATCTGACTTCTCTCGGCGGGGTAGTAGCCGTCCCGGCCGGTGCCGAGACCGCGGAACGGGCCGCGCCGGAGGGGGTCGAGGTTTACCCGCGGCTCGAGGTGTCCGGGGAAATCGTCGGCACCTTCCCGAACTCCCAGCAGGAGGTGCTGCGCCGCACACTCGCCCGCGACGGGCTGCCGCTCTCCGACCCGGACAACTGGTCCGAGGAGTTCTTCGACCTGCTCCGCGAGTCCTCAGCCGCGCCGTACCACCAGATCGGCGGCTGCTCCTGGCCGGTCCAGGGGCCGCCGGAGGACGAGGTCGCCGCGGCGGTCTTGCCGGACGACGCGTCGGAGTCCGCCCTCGCCGACGAGGCGCTGCGCTGGGTCGTGCTCGCCCAGATCGACAGCGACGGCGACGCGGGCCTCACGTGGGGCGACGTCGGCGTTCTGTACTGGCTGATCCGCGAGGACGACCTCGCCGAAGGCCGGTTCGACCGGGTGCGGTGCGTTATGCAGAGCGGGTGAGCCCTTACCTGCGTCGGTGTCGGGGCGGGCATTGCGGGGGTTGGCGTGGTGCGGGATCGCTGGGGCTGAGGCATTCCGCATGGTGTCGTGGCGGGCCGGTTCGACCGGGTCCGGGCGTCGTGCAGGGCGGGTGAGCTCTCACCTGTGTCGGCGATCGTGCGGTGCTGTTGGGGTGGTTCGGGATTGCTGAGCCGAGGTATTGCGGACGTCGCCGAAGGCCGGTGTGACCGGGTCCGGCGTCGTGCAGAGTGGTCATCTGCGTAGGTGCTGTGTCGGCCGTTGTGCAGCGGTGTGGCGTGGTTCGGGATCGCCGGGGGCCGGGGCATTGCGGACGACCTCGCCGAAGGCCGGTGCGACCGCGTCCGGGCGTCATGCAAACCGGCTAAGCCCTCACCGACGCCGATTGCGTTGCAGCCATTCCGCCGTGCAGCAGTGCTCGCACGGGGCGAGTTCCCCGGGGATCACCGAAGCCCAGGCGATCCGCACGATCTCGTGGGTGTCGCGGCCCATCCGCTCCTGCCGCTGCTGGCCCCTGCGCAGCCAGTAGCAGTCGGCGTCGTTGTGGTAGGCGTGGCCGCCCGCCGTGTGGTAGCCGGTCGGCAGCACTCCCGCGTCGAGCTGGCGGCAGTCGGCGCAGTAGGCCTTCGTCATGCCGTGCCGGCACTCGTCGTCCTCCGGCAGTGCGGGCGGGCGTCCGCTGGGGCGGGCCGCCGTCGCGAGGTCGGACAGTTCGGCCAGCTGGGTGCGGGCGACCGGGTCCTCGGCAGCCCGCCAGGTGATCTTGTGCTGGGCAGCGCAGGTGCGGAGGCGGGGGAGGAGGTCATCCGAATCATGACCGTCCAGTGCGGTGCGGAGATACTCGCTGTCGCTGTACAGGTGCACGCGGACCGGCCTTTTCAGGCTTTCGAGTGCTTCCACGGCAGCCGTCAGCGCCATCCGGCCCGCGGTCGTGTCCGCCGCCCCGCCGGTGAGGGTTTTCCGATGGTCGCCGTAGGCCAGCATCGCGGACCAGCCGCCCGGTCCCGAGGTGTCGCCGCCCTTCCCCGCCGCGTAGATCCGCACCGCTCCGGCTTCTTCGCTCGCCACACCCCGAACGTATCGGCAGGGGGCGACACTTTTCGCGAAACCCGCCCGAAGGCCCTGCCCCGCGCCGGTTCCCGGGGCCCGTGCACCCGGGCCGGACGCACTTCGCCGACCTGTATCGTGGAACCGGGCCAGCCCGCGCATCCGCTCTGCCGCGCGGGGCCTCCGACAGCGTCCGGCGACCCCGCCGCGGGCCGCTTCCCCCGGCCCCCGGAGAGCGGAAAACCCCAGGCAGAACACGTGCGGTCCGGTTTTTGTCGGTGGTCGTCCCTACCCTGGGCACGTCCGTCGGCACCGGATCTCCCGGCGGGCCACCGAGCAGAACGATGGAAGGGACGAAGGCGTGGCTGATCGCCTCGTTGTTCGCGGAGCGCGCGAGCACAACCTCCGCGGCGTGGATCTCGATCTGCCCCGCGACAGCATGATCGTGTTCACCGGCCTGTCCGGGTCGGGCAAGTCGAGCCTGGCCTTCGACACGATCTTCGCCGAGGGGCAGCGGCGGTACGTGGAGTCGCTGTCGGCGTACGCGCGGCAGTTCCTCGGCCAGATGGACAAGCCGGACGTCGACTTCATCGAGGGCCTCTCGCCCGCGGTGTCGATCGACCAGAAGTCGACCTCGCGCAACCCGCGGTCGACCGTCGGCACCATCACCGAGGTCTACGACTACCTGCGGCTGCTCTACGCCCGCGCCGGCAAGGCGCACTGCCCCAAGTGCGGCGAGGCGATCAGCAAGCAGACGCCGCAGCAGATCGTCGACCAGGTGCTGGAGATGACCGAGGGCACCCGGTTCCAGGTGCTCGCGCCGGTCGTGCGCGGGCGCAAGGGCGAGTACCTCGACCTGTTCCAGAACCTGCAGCAGCAGGGCTACGCGCGCGTGGTGGTCGACGGCACGGTGCACCCGCTCACCGACCCGCCGAAGCTGAAGAAGCAGGAAAAGCACCAGATCGGCGTGGTGATCGACCGGCTCGCGGTCAAGACCAGCGCGCGGCAGCGGCTCACCGACTCGGTGGAAACGGCGCTGCGGCTGGCCGACGGCCTGGTCGAGCTGGAATTCGTCGACCTCGACGAGAACGACCCGCACCGCGTGCGCGGCTTCTCCGAGAACCTGGCCTGCCCCAACGGCCACCCGCTGGCGATCGAGGACCTCGAACCCCGGTCGTTCTCGTTCAACTCGCCCTACGGCGCGTGCCCCGAGTGCACCGGCATCGGCATCCGCAAGGAGGTCGACCCGGAACTGGTGGTGCCGGACGACGAACTGTCGCTCGCCGAAGGAGCCATCGCGCCGTGGGCGGGCGGGCAGAGCGCCGACTACTTCCTGCGGCTGCTGGAATCGCTGTCGGAAGCGGTCGGGTTCCGCATGGACACGCCGTGGCGGCGGCTGCCCGCCCGGGTGCAGAAGGCAGTGCTGCACGGCGTCGACGAGCAGGTGCACGTCCGCTACCGCAACCGGTACGGCAGGCAGCGCTCGTACTACGCGGCCTTCGAGGGCGTCATCCCGTTCCTGGAGCGGCGCCTCGAGCAGACCGACTCGGAGTACATGCGCGAGCGGTACGAGGGCTACATGCGCGAGGTGCCGTGCCCGGCGTGTCAGGGCACGCGGCTCAAGCCGGAGATCCTCGCGGTCACGCTGGAGCACGCGACGCAGGGCGACCGGTCGATCGCCGAGGTCTGCGCGCTGTCCATCGCGGAGGCGTCGGAATTCCTCGACGAACTGGTGCTCGGCCCGCGCGAGGCGATGATCGCGGGCGCGGTGCTCAAGGAAATCCAGGCGCGGCTGCGCTTCCTGCTCGACGTCGGCCTCACCTACCTGTCGCTCGACCGCGCGTCCGGCACGCTGTCCGGCGGCGAGGCGCAGCGCATCCGGCTGGCCACGCAAATCGGCTCCGGGCTGGTGGGCGTGCTGTACGTGCTGGACGAGCCGTCGATCGGCCTGCACCAGCGCGACAACCACCGGCTCATCGAGACGCTGACCCGGCTGCGCAACCTCGGCAACACGCTGATCGTGGTCGAACACGACGAGGACACCATCCGGGCCAGCGACTGGGTGGTCGACATCGGCCCGGGCGCGGGCGAGCACGGCGGGCACATCGTGCACAGCGGCCCGTACAAGAAGATCCTGAAGAACAAGGAATCGATCACCGGCGCGTACCTGTCCGGGCGGCGGCAGATCGAGATCCCGGCGATCCGGCGGCCGGTCGACAAGAAGCGGCAGCTCACCGTGGTGGGCGCGCGCGAGCACAACCTGCGCGGCATCGACGTGTCGTTCCCGCTCGGCTGCCTCGTGTCGATCACCGGCGTGTCCGGGTCGGGCAAGTCGACGCTGGTCAACGACATCCTCGCGCAGGTGCTGGCGAACAAGCTCAACGGCGCGCGCCAGGTCCCCGGCAGGCACACCCGGGTCAACGGGCTCGCCAACGTCGACAAGCTGGTGCGCGTCGACCAGTCCCCGATCGGCCGCACGCCGCGTTCCAACGCGGCCACCTACACCGGCGTGTGGGACCACGTGCGCAAGCTGTTCGCGGCCACCACCGAGGCGAAGGTCCGCGGGTACCAGCAGGGCCGGTTCTCGTTCAACGTCAAGGGCGGCCGCTGCGAGGCGTGCGCGGGCGACGGCACGATCAAGATCGAGATGAACTTCCTGCCGGACGTCTACGTCCCGTGCGAGGTGTGCAAGGGCGCCCGGTACAACCGGGAAACGCTCGAGGTGCACTACAAGGGCAAGACGGTGTCCGACGTGCTGGACATGCCGATCGAGGAGGCGGCCGAGTTCTTCGAGCCGATCAAGGCGATCCACCGGCACCTGCAGACCCTGGTCGACGTCGGGCTCGGCTACGTCCGCCTGGGCCAGCCGGCGCCGACCCTGTCCGGCGGCGAGGCGCAGCGCGTCAAGCTGGCGAGCGAACTGCAGAAGCGCTCCACCGGCAAGACCGTCTACATCCTCGACGAGCCGACCACCGGCCTGCACTTCGAGGACATCAGCAAGCTGATCGGCGTGATCAACGGGCTGGTGGACAAGGGCAACACGGTGATCGTGATCGAGCACAACCTCGACGTGATCAAGACGTCCGACTGGATCGTGGACATGGGCCCGGAGGGCGGCTCCGGCGGCGGCACGGTGATCGCCGAGGGCACGCCCGAGCAGGTCGCGGCCACCGAGGGCAGCTACACCGGCGAGTTCCTCGCGCAGGTGCTGAACCCGGCCTGATCCGCATCCAGCCGCTCTGATCCGAGCCGCGAAGAGCCGTCCGGTCCCAGGGCCGGGCGGCTCTTCGCTGTCTGGCGGACGGGTCAGTCCTTTCCGGTCGTGCGCTCGACGACGGGGGAGAGCGGGCCGTAGGACAGAGCCCGGAGGCGGAAGGCCGAGCCTTGTTCGCCGGGCAGGAGCGACAGCGCGCATTGGGTCGCGTTGGGATCGGTCACCTCGACCGGGACGAAGTCAGGCGTGCCCGGGCGGCGGATCTCCAGCAGGAAACCGGCCTCGTCGGTCGAGCGGTCGGTCCAGGTGAAGTGCAGGTTCTGGTCCGCGGCCGGGGTCGCGGTGAGGTCGGCCGGGGCGGACTGCTGGGCGGCGGTGCCGGGCGGGGCAGCGTTGCCCGCCGTGACGGTCGCCGACACCGGACCGGCGAAGGACCGGATTCGGTAGTAGAACGGCGTTTCCGGGATCAGGTTCGGATGGGTATACGAGGTCTGGCCGGGCGGGAGGTACTGCAGCGCGGTCCACGGTCCGTCGGCCGCGTTGGCGTATTCGAGGAGGTAGCCCGCCGCGGCCGGGTCGGCAGGCCAGTGCAGCACGACGTTCGTGGGCGAGGTGAGAGTCGCAGTGAAGGCGGGGGCGGCTGGCGGCGGCGAAGGGCTGCTACAGCCGACTAGCGTCGCGGTCAGCAGCGTGGCCAGGGCGGCCAGGGCGGTTCGAGCGGCGGTCGGCACGGCAAGCCTCCTCGATGGTTCAGGCGGCGGCGTACCCAAGGGATGGCCAGCCTAGGAAACGGCGGTCAAGATCGACAAGCACGCGTTCCGCTGATCGGGAGAGAGGGGCGGGCTGTGGTCCTCGAAAAGAAGAGGGACGCCGAGTACACGTTCCGGAGCGACTGGTGGCTGCCGACTCTCCCCGGGCGGGTGTTCGACGCGATCGTCGACCTCGAGTCGTATCCGCGGTGGTGGCCGGACGTCCAGTCGGTGCGCCAGGTCGACGACGACACCGCCCAGGTCGTCTGCCGGTCCCGGCTGCCGTACCGGATCGTCGTCGCGATGCACCGGGAGCAGCAGGACGCGGCGGGGCTGCGGGTGCGCGTCCGGTTGAGCGGGGACCTCGACGGGCTGCTCGCCGGGGCGATCCACGCCGACGGCGGGGGTTCCCGGCTGGAGATCACGCAGCACGTTCAGGTGCGGAAACCGTTGCTGCGCAGGCTGGACGTCATCGCCCGGCCGTTCTTCCGCGCCAACCACGCGTGGATGATGCGGCGCGGGCACCACGGGCTGGCCGGTTACCTCGCGGCGACAGGGCGCGCGACCTAGTGCCGCGGTCTCGTGCGTGGCGATGCCGGTTCTAACCGGCATCGCCACGCACGACGCGCCGGGTCAGGATGCGACCGGTTCGGGAGCGGCGGCCGGAGCCTCGACCGCTCGGCGGCCCAGGAGCACCGCGGCGAGGATCGCGGCGAGAGCGGTCAACCCGGCGCTGAAGCCGAAAGCCACCCGGAATCCCGACGCCAGCGCCTCCTTCTCCGAAGCGCCTCCGCTGAGCACCTCGGCCGTGCGGGTCGCGGCGGCGGTGGCCAGCACGGCGGTTCCCAGTGCGCCGCCGACCTGCTGGGTCGTGGTGATCAACCCCGAAGTCACGCCGGAGTCGTCGGGGGTCGCGGCGGACATCGCCAAGCCCATCAGCGCCGGGATCGCCATTCCCGCTCCGGCGCCCATCAGGATCAGCGACGGCAGCACGTGCGAGGCGTAGCCGCCAGCCGTCTGGACCTGGGTCAGGTAAAGGAACGCGACCGACGTCGTCAGCAGACCGGCGACCAGGACCGCGCGCGGGGAGAAGCGGCTGTTCAGCCAGTCGGCCAGGCCGAGCGAGAACGCGGCGATCATGACCGGCGTCGGGACGAAGGCGAAACCCGTGGTGAGCGCGTCGAAACCGAGCACCTGCTGCAGGTACAGCGCGGTGACGAACTGGAATCCCAGGAATCCGGCGACCATCACGACCATGGTCAGGTTGGCCCCGCTGATCGCGCGCACCCGGAGCAACCGCAATGGCAGCAACGGGGTGCGCGTCCGGGCCTGGCGCAGCAGGAACAGCAGGAGCAGGGCGACCGCAGCCGCGAGAGTCAGGATGGTCAGGAACGTCCACCCGGCGTCGCCTGCCTGCACGATGCCCAGCACCAGCAGCATGACCCCGGCGGTGACCAGCAGCGCGCCCAGGACGTCGATGCCGGTGCGCAGGCCGAGACCGCGGTCGGAGGCGACGACCAGCGGAGTCAGGACGAGCGCGGCGATACCGATGGGCAGGTTGATGTAGAAGGTCCAGTGCCAGTCGAGGCCCTGCGTGAGCGCGCCGCCCGCGACCATGCCGATCGACGCGCCCGCGGCTTGGGTGAAGCTGTAAACGCCGAGCGCGCGGACGCGGGCGCGCGGCTCGGGATAGAGCGTCACGATCATTCCCAGCACAACCGCGGACGCCAGCGCGCCGCCGACGCCCTGGACAAATCGCGCGACCACCAGCGTGGTCGCGTTCGGCGAAAGGCCGGCCGCCAGCGAAGCGGCGGTGAAGACGACGATGCCGGCGAGGAACACCCGCCGCCGGCCGACCAGGTCGCCGAGGCGGCCGGACAGCAGGAGCAGGCCGCCGAACGCGACGAGGTAGGCGTTGACCACCCAGGCCAGCCCGGGCGCGCTGAAGCCCAGGTCGGTCTGGATCACCGGCAGGGCCACCGCGACGATCGAGCTGTCGAGCACCACCATCAGCGAGGCGGCGGACAGCACGGCGAGCGCCGCGCCGCGATGCCGAGCGGTTTCGGGCATGACAAAGTCCTCCATAACCGGCACAGGGGAGAGTTTCCGCTGGTCGTAGCCAGGGCATCTCTTGTTACAGTGCCCATCATGTGTGACCATGGAGCACTGCGGAAGGAGGCACTTTCATGTCCCAGGGGAACATCGCTGTGACCGACGAGGCCACGGACTTCGACCCGGCGAAATTCGCGGTGTGCACGGTGATGGAGGTCGTGAACCGGATCAGCGGGAAATGGGTGATCGGCATCCTGCTGGAGGCGACGCGCGGTCCGGTGCGGTTCACCGAACTCGAACGCTCGGTGCCGGGGATCAGCCGCCGCATGCTCACGCTCACCCTGCGGAACCTGGAACGCGACGGCCTGCTGACCCGCACGGTCTACCCGACGGTCCCGCCGCGCGTCGAATACGAGGCGACCGAGATGGCGCGCGAGCTGTACGACTCACTGGCCGGTTTGGTCGACTGGGCGGAACGGCACCGCGAGGCGATCGCGGTTTCGCGGCAGGGGTACGACGGCCGCACTGCTTGCTGAATTGGAAAGGCGCCGCGGCCGTGCGCACGGGGGACGTGCACGGTCGCGGCGCCGTAACAGTCCGCGCCCGGGGGGAAGGGACCCGGGCGTGGACTGGGTCTCAGGCGTTCGCCGGGACGGGCTGAGCGGGCTCGGCCGGTTTGTCGTCGAGCAGGGTCGCTTCGTCGAACGGGGCCTGTCCGGCGAAGACCTGCCGCGACCGGTCGCGGTCGAATTCCTTCATCCACGATCCGATGAGGACGGTCGCGACCGCGTTGCCCGCGAAGTTCGTCAGCGCCCGCGCCTCGGACATGAACCGGTCGATGCCGAGGATGAAGCCGACGCCGTCGACGAGTTCCGGGCGGTGCGACTGCAGGCCGCTGGCCAGGGTCGCGATGCCGGCGCCGCTCACGCCCGCCGCGCCCTTCGACGCGATGATCATGAACAGCAGCAACGTGATCTGCTCGCCGAGCGCGAGCGGCTGGTCCTGCGCGGTGGCGATGAACAGCGTCGCCATCGTCAGGTAGATCGCGGTGCCGTCGAGGTTGAACGAGTACCCGGTGGGCACCGTGATGCCGACGACCGGCTTGCTGACGCCGAGGTGCTCCATCTTCGCGATCAGCCGCGGCAGCGCGGATTCCGAAGAGGACGTCGACAGGATCAGCAGGAATTCGCGGCCGAGATACCGCAGCAGGCTGAAGATGTTGACCCGCGCGCCGAGCCACAGCACCGCGCCGAGGACGCCGAACACGAACACCAGGCACGTCAGGTAGAAGCCGAGCATGATCACCAGCAGGCTGCGCAGCGCGCCCCAGCCGGTCGCGCCGACCACCGCGGCGATCGCGCCGAACGCGCCCACCGGGGCGGCCCACATGATCATCGCGAGGACGCGGAACACGAGCCGCTGGATGTGCTCGATGCCGCGCAGGATCGGCTCGCCGCGCTTGCCGAGCTTCTGCAGCGCGAACCCGGCGAGCAGCGCCACGAGCAGCGTCTGCAGCACCTGGCCCTCGGTGAACGCGGACACGAAGGTCTTCGGGATGATGCCGAGCAGGAAGTCGGTGGTGCCCTCGCCGCCCTTCGCCTGCTGGTGCACCTTCGACACGTCGGCCGGGTTGAGGTGCAGGCCGCTGCCCGGGTGCAGCAGGTTGCCGACGACGAGCCCGATCGCGAGCGCGAACGTCGACATCACGATGAAGTAGACCAGCGCGGTGACGCCGACCTTGCCGACCTTCGCCGCCTTCGCGACCGAGCCGATGCCCAGCACGATGGTGCAGAAGATGATCGGCGAGATCATCATCTTGATCAGGTTGACGAAGCCGGTGCCCAGCGGGGCGAGGCTCTTGCCGACGGACGGCCAGAGCAGCCCGACCGCTACGCCGAGCACGACGGCGGCGATCACGGCGAGGTACAGGTAACGCGTGCGGTCGCGCTTGGGCGCGCTCGCTTCGGGGGTCGGTGTCGGCACCGTTGCCTCCAGCTCGGTGGGGGGAACGCGGGTCACTATGCGGGGCGGATATGACCGGCGTCACCGTTGTGTTCATTGAGTTCGCGGCGGGTCTGTCCGGTGTGGACTTCCCGGCAGCGGCGCCGGAGTGCTGCCGGACCCGTGCGTGTGCTGGTATGAGCGGGTGCCCCCGACACCTCGGATCCGGACGAGCCGCTGGAGCCTGGCCCGTCAGCTGCTGGTGCTGCAGCTGGCGATCCTGCTCGTGCTCGTCTCCGGCGGCATCACTATCGCCTATCTCGACGCCCGGCGCACGACGACCGACCGGGCCGGGGAGCAGTCGCTCGCGGTGGCCCGTTCGATCGCCGACGCGCCCGACGTCGCTCGGGCGGCCGCCACCGCGGACCCGACCGCGACGCTGCAGCCGTATGCGCAGCGGGTGCTCGTGGACACGCGCGTGGACTTCGTGACGATCATGTCGCCGCAAGGAATCCGTTACACGCACCCGAATCCGGCGTTGATCGGGCAGCGGTTCCTCGGGCACATCGAGGCGGCCCAGCAGGGCGGTGTCGTGTCCGAGACCTACACCGGTTCGCTCGGCCCGTCGGTGCGCGTGGTGGTGCCGGTGTTCGACGCGAACCATCGGGTGGTCGCGCTCGTCGCGGTGGGCATCACGATCGCGGCGATCTCGGCCGAGGTGCAGGAACGCGTCTGGCCGCTGCTCGGCGTCGCGGCGGCGGTGTTGCTGGTGGGCGCCTGCGGGGGCTGGCTGGTGAGCGCGCGGCTGAAGCGGCAGACGCGCGGCATCGCGCCCGCGGAGCTGAGCAATCTGTTCGAGTACCACGAGGCGGTGCTGCATTCGGTCCGCGAGGGTGTGCTGCTGGTGGACCGCGACGGCCGGGTCGGGTTGTGCAACGACGGCGCCCGCACCCTGCTCGGGCTGACCGGCGACCCGGTCGGTCAGCCGCTCGCAGACCTGGGGCTGTCGCCCGAGCTGACAGCCGCGTTCACCGCGCCGGAAAACCGCACCGAGGAGTTGCACCTGACGGACTCGCGGGTGCTGGTCGTGAGCACGACGCTCGTCAGCTCCGGCGGACGCGCGCAGGGCACCGTCGTGATCCTGCGCGACCACACCGAACTCCAGACCCTCACCGGCGAGCTGACCACCGCGCGCAGCCTCGCCGAAGCCCTGCGGTCGCAAGCGCACGAAGCGGCGAACCGGCTGCACACGGTCGTGTCGCTGGTGGAGCTCGGCCGTCCCGAGGACGCCGTGGAGTTCGCGACCGCCGAACTCGCGCTGGCGCAGGAGCTCACCGACCGCGTGATGACCGCGGTCGCCGAACCGGTGCTGGCCGCGCTGCTGCTCGGCAAGGCCGCGGAGGCGAGCGAGCGCGGCGTGGAGTTCACCATCACGCCGGACACGATGATCGACGACCTCGGCCCCGGCGTCGCCGGACGGGACCTGGTCACGATCCTCGGCAACCTGATCGACAACGGAATCGACGCGGTGGTGCGGGAATCCGGCGCGCGGCCGGCGGTGGTCGTCACCGCGCGGTCCGAAGAGGACGGTCTGCTGCTGCGCGTCGCGGACAACGGCCCGGGCGTGCCGGAGGAAGCGGTGGGGGAGATGTTCCGCCGGGGCTGGTCGACCAAGGCGGGGGACGAGCACGGTCTCGGGTTGGCGCTGGTCGTGCAGGCGGTCCGGCGCTACGGCGGCACGATCGACGTCGGACGCGACGGCGGCGCGGTGTTCACCGTACGGTTGCCGAGGCAGGAGGTGTCGTCGTGATCCGCGTGCTGGTGGTGGAGGACGAGCCGGTGGCGGCCGAGGCGCACCGGCTGTACGTCGAGCGGCTGCCGGGATTCGCCGTCGCCGGCGTGGTGCATTCCGGCGGCGAGGCGCTGCGCTTCTGCGAGCGCGAACCCGTCGACCTGGTCCTGCTGGACTTCTACCTGCCCGACACGCACGGCCTCGCCGTCTGCCGTTCGCTGCGCGCGGCCGGGCTGCCGATCGACGTCATCGCGGTGACCTCCGCGCGCGACCTCGCGCTGGTCAAGGCCGCGGTCTCGGTCGGGGTCGTGCAGTACCTGCTGAAGCCGTTCACCTTCGCGTCGTTGCGGGACAAGCTGGAGCGCTACGCGTCCTTCCGCGAGGCGTCCGGCGAGGTCACCGGGCAGGCGGAGATCGACCGCGCGCTCGGCACGCTGCGCACCACCGAGGCCGCGCCGCTGCCGAAAGGCATGAGCGCGGAGACGCTGGACGCGATCACCGACGCGCTCGCCGGGGCAGGCGAAGGACTGTCCGCCGGCGGTGCGGCGAGCGCGATCGGGGCGTCCCGGGTCACCGCGCGGCGGTACCTGGAGTACTTGGCGGACAACGGATTGGCCCAGCGCGAACCGCGATACGGGCAGGTCGGACGCCCGGAGGTCTGGTACCGGCTCAAGCCTGGCTGAGCGCTGACCGGACCCGTCAGCGCTTCGTGCGCCCACGGTAAGCGGACTCCCCGAAAGTGTGGACATCGAAGTTCACACCACTCAAGGGGAGCAAGAAATGACGCAGAAGACCGCACTGGTCACCGGCGGCGGCAAGGGCATCGGCCGGGCCGTCGCGACGCGGCTGGCGCACGACGGCGCGCTGGTCGCCGTGCACTACGGCAGCGACGAAGCGGCAGCCAAGGACACTGTCGCGGCGATCGAGGCGAACGGCGGGCAGGCGTTCGCGGTGCAGACGACGCTGGGCGTCGACGGGGACGCGGAGACGCTGCTCGACCGGCTCTCGGCGGAGCTGCGCGAACGCACCGGCGAGGTCGCGCTCGACATCCTGGTCAACAACGCGGCGACCGGCGCCGGTTCGATCACCTCGGCGACGTCCGACGAGTTCGACCGGGTGTTCGCGGTGAACGTGAAAGCACCGTTTTTCTTGGTGCAGAAGCTGTTGCCGGTGCTGCGGGACGGCGGCCGGATCGTCAACATCTCGTCCGCGGACACGCGCATCGCGCTGCCGTTCGAGCTGGCGTACAGCATGACGAAGGGTGCGCTCGACGTGTTCACCCGCAGTCTGGCGCAGGAACTCGGCCAGCGGGGGATCACGGTGAACGGGGTGGCTCCTGGTCCGACGCCGACCGACCGCACGGCGCACATGTTCGCCGACGAGCGGATGCGGGCGGGGATGGCGGGCGCGTCCGCGCTCCGGCGGGTCGCCGACGCGACGGACATCGCGGACGTGGTGGCGTTCCTGGCCTCGGCGGACTCGCGCTGGGTCACCGGGCAGATCATCGACGCGACCGGCGGCACGTTCCTCGGCCCGGCTGGCGTATAACGACCTATACGGCTCGGCTTCGGCAAGTCCGAAGCCGAGCCGCTTCGCGGGGAGGGAATACCGCAGAGATCAGCGGGGCCGTCCTGGCGCGTCCGGCCGGGTCTGCCACGGATGCGGGCCGTCGAGCGGCCGGTACTCCACGCCGAGCGCGTCCAGCCGCGGCAGATGGTGGTCGCGCAGCCGGGGCAGAAACTCCGCGTAGTCGCGTGGTCCGCTGCTCCACGCGACCTCGGCGAACGCCGACAAGCGAGGGAACGCCGCGTAGTCCGTCCGCCGCACGGTGTCCAGGTGTTCGGACCACAGCTGCGCCTGGACGCCGCGCACGTGCGGTCCGGATTCGGGCTCGAAACCGTAGAAGTGTTCGAGGTCCTGGAGGTAGCCGACCGGGATCGGTTCGTCCGGGTGGTCGCTTTGCCGGTGGTCGAGGTACACGCCGTCCTCGGGGCAAAACACCACCTCGTGCCCGCGCTTCACCGCCAGCGAGGCGCGTTCGCGGTCCTGCCACACGCCGATCACCATCGTCGGCAGATCGCCGCCGTCGAGGACCTCGTCCCAGCCCATCGGCGTGCGGCCGCGCGCGACGAGATGGTCGGCGATGGCCCGGACGAACCGGTGGTGCGCCTCGGTGACGCCGGGCACCTCATCCCCGCCGAGCGCGATCACCGGGGACGGGAAGATGTCCAGCACGTGGTCGAAGACCGTGCGGAAGAAGTCCAGAGTGGACTCCGACGGATCCAGCAGCGACGTGCTGATGCCCCAGGAAGTCCAGACCTCCCAAGGGGTGTCGCTGGCCGGGCCGAGTTCCGGGTACGCGGTGATGGCGGCCCGGGCGTGCCCGGGAATGTCCACTTCGGGCACCACGGTGATCGCTCGCGCGGCGGCGTACGCGACGATCTCGCGCAGATCGTCCACAGTGTAGTAACCGCCGTGCGGGCGGCCGTCGCGTTCCGGACCGTCGTGCCGGCCGACCATCGACGACTTCCGCCAGCCGCCGACCGACGTGAGCCGGGGGAATTCCGGCGTTTCGATCCGCCAGCCCTGGTCGTCGGTGAGGTGCAGGTTCAGCACGTTCATCTTGTGCGCGGCCAGCAGGTCGACGAACCGCAGCACCTCGGCCTTCGTCCGGAAGTGCCGGGATACGTCGTAAAGACAGCCGCGCCAGGCGAAACGCGGATGGTCGGTGATCGTCCCGCACGGCAGCTCGACCGGTCCATTGTGGATCGACGCGGCCCGGAACGCGTCCGGACCGGCCAGCTGGCGCAGGGTTTGCCGACCGTAGAACTCGCCCGCGGAGTCGGCCGCTTCGAGCGTGACGCCTTCCGGCGTGATGTGCAGCTGGTAGCCCTCGGCGGGCAGATCCGCGGTGCGCACCTCCACCGGAGCGGGCCACGGGCAGGTGCCGGCCGCCGCTTCCGCGGACACCGGGCGGGGGAGGAGAGTGTCGAAACCGGACATGGTCATCCCTTCACGGCCCCGGCGGTCCCGCCGATGAGTTTCCGTTGCACCAGCACGAAGAACACCAGCACCGGAATCGTCATCAGGGTGGACGAGGCCATCACGGCGCCCCAGTCGGTGTCCTCCGGTTTGAAGAACACCAGGATCGCCTGCGGCAGAGTCTGGTTTTCGGTCTTGGAGATGATGAACGTCTTGGCGAACAGGAAGTCGTTCCACGCGTGGATGAACGCGAGCACGCTCACCGCGACGAGCCCGGGAGCGACGAGCGGGAACAGGATCTGCCAGGTGAACCGCATCCGCGACGCACCGTCCAAAGTGGCCGCTTCCTCCAGTTCGGCGGGCACCGCGGCGACGAACCCGCGCAGCATCCAGATCGCGAACGGCAGGCTGAACGCCAGGTGCACCAGCACGAGCGAGCCCAGTTCGTTGAGCCCGAACGCGGGCACCGTGCCGCCGACCGAGCGCATCAGGAAGAACAGCGGGATGGTCAGCGCCTCCACCGGCACCATCTGCGCCACCAGCAGCATCACCAGCAGCACCGCGCGCCCGCGGAACCGGAACCGGGTGAGCGCCACCGCAGAAAGGAACGAGAACACCAGGGACAGCAGCACCACGACGACCGCGACCACGAGGCTGTTGAGGAAATACCGGCCGAATCCGGAGACCGTGAGCACGCGCTGGAAACTGTCCAGCGACGGCGAGAACGTCCAGGGTTTCGGATGCGCCGACTGGATTTCGCCCGCCGGCTTGAACCCCGAGAGCACCATCCAGTACAGCGGGAACGCGACGATCCCGGCGATCACCACGGTCACGATTTCGGCGACGAGCCGCGCGGGGCGGCGCACTTTCAGAGCCATGCGGCACTCCGGCGCTGGGACCGGACGTACAGCCCGGTGATCGACAGCAGCAGCAAGGTCATCACGACCCCGATCGCCGAGCCGAGCCCGTACTCCTGCCCGGCGAACGCCTGCTGGTAGGCGTAGACGTTGAGGATCAGGTTCCGGCCCGCGATGCCGCCTCCGTTGGTCATCACGTAGATCTGGGTGAACACCTTGAAGTCCCAGATGATCGACTGCACGGTCGCGATGGTCAGCAGCGGCTGCACCGCGGGCAGGACCACCGACCGCGTCGTGCGCCAGACCGACGCGCCGTCGAGCGCGGCGGCCTCCAGCGTCTCCTTCGGCACCCCGCTGATCCCGGCGTACATGGTCACCATCACGAACGGGAACGAGCACCAGATCACCTCGGCGGCGACCAGCCCGAACGTGCCGAAGGTGCCGAACGTCCAGGAATGGTGCTCCATCCCGCTGAACCCGATGCCCGAGAGCACCTCGTTGACCAGGCCGAAGTCGGTGTCGAAGAGGAACAGCCAGACGTACGAGCCGGCGATCGCCGGGGTCGCCCACGCGCCGAGCGCCGCCAGGAACAGCAGCATGCGCGGCAGTGCGCGGACCCGGCTCGCCAGCACGGCCAGCGCCGTGCCGACGACCAGGCTGCCGATCACGCAGGCCGCGGCGAACCCGACCGTCTTGGCCAGCACCGTCCAGAACTGGACGTCGGCCAGCAGGCTGGCGTAGTTGTCGAGGCCGAGGAACACCAGCGGGGCCGCACCCGCCGCCTGCGGCTGGCCGTAGTCGTAGAGCGAGATCACGACCAGCTGGTAAATCGGGTACACCAGCAGCGCGGCGAGCAGGATGCCCGCCGGCAGCAGGTAGAGAAGAGCCGCGCGGCCGTCGCGGCGGACGGTCGCGGAACGGACTGCGGCCACGGGTCAGCCGAAGTTCTTGTTCATCGCCGCGGCGGCGTCGGCCAGCGCGGCGTTCGCGTCCTTGCCGCCGGTCGCGATCTGCTGCACGGCGGTGGGCAGGACGTTCTGGCTGTCGATCTTGGACCACGCCGGGGTGCTCGGCACGAACTTGGTGCCCGCGCTCAGGGTGTCCACGAACGCCTTCAACGTCGGGTCGCTGGCGGCGAGTTTCTTCTGCACCGACGCGAGGGTGGGCAGGTTGCCCATCGCCGCGTACATCTTCTCCTGGTACTTGACGCCGGCCAGCAGCTCGGCGAACTGCACCGCGAGACCGTGGCGCTGGCTCGCGCCGAACACGCCGAGCAGGTTGCCGCCGGCGAACGCGGGCGCGACGGAACCCGGGGCGGTGCCGGGCAGCGGCATGATCGCGTACTTGCCCTTCACCGCGCCCTTTTCGACGGCCTTGCGGTTGAAGTCGCCGCCGATCACCATGCCCGCCTTGCCGCCGGCGAACGCGGTGACGCTCTGCGTTCCGGTGAGGTTGGCGCAGGCGGCCGGCGGGCAGATGTCGTCCTTGATCAGGTTCGCGTACGCGGTGACGCCGGCTTTGGCCTGCGGTGAGTCCACAGTGGACGTCCACTTGCCGTTGTCCTGTTTGGCCAGGTCGCCGCCGTTGGCCCAGATGAACGGCAGCATCGCGTAGGTGTACTTGCCGCCGGTCGCGATGCCGTACAGGTCCGGCTTCTTCTCGCGGATCTTGCGCGCGTCTTCGGTCAGCTCGGCCAGCGTCGCCGGCGGCTTGAGGCCGAGTTCGGCGAAGACGTCGGTGCGGTAGTACAACGCGCGGATGCCGGTGTACCAGGGGATGCCGTAGATCTTGCCGTTCGCCTTGGCGGTGTCCACCACGGACGGAAGCAGGTCCTTGCCGTCCGACCAGTTCGCGATGTCCTTGGTGAGATCGGACAACGCGCCGGTCTGCGCGTAGCTGGAGACGTCGGTGTTGCCGAATTCGGCGACGTCGGGGGCGTTGGACGGGTCGTTGAACGCGCCGGAGAACTTGTCCGCGCGGCCTTCGACCGGAACCCACTGCACGTCGACCTTCACGCCGGCGTGGCTGGCCTCGAATTCGGTGATCGCTTCCTTGACCGCGGCCTCCTTCGGCGCGCGGTTCGCTTCGTCGAACAGCCAGACTCTCAGCGTGCCGTCGGTTTGGTTTCCGCCGGCGGCGGCCGGGCCGGATTGGGTGGGCGCGCACGCGGCGAGCAACGCCAGCGTGGCGACAGCGGGCAGGACAGAACGCAGCTTCATCGGTGACTCCTGTCGCGGGGACCGGTCAAAGACCGGGAAAGACGGGGCTGTGCGGCGTGACAGCCCCGGTTTTTCTCAGACGAAGAAGACAGAGTTGACGTTCGGCACGGCGAGCGAGCCCGCGGACTTGCCGGGCAGACCGGTGGCCGGGTCGCGCGGCAGCCAGGTGACGGTGCCGGAGCGCTGGTTGGAGACGTAGAACCACTTCTCGTCCGGGTCCAGCGCGAGATGCCGCGGCCAGTTGCCGCCGGACGCCGCCGAGGAGACCAGGGTGAGCCCGGCTCCGCCGTCGGCGACGGTGAAGGTGGCGATGGTGTTGGGGCCGCGCACGGTGGCGTAGACGAACTTCCCGTCGCGCGAAACGGTGATCTCGCCGGGGAACAGTTCGCCGGTGCTGCCCGGCGGAACCGCGGGCACCACGGCGATCGGCTTGAACGTGCCGGTGGCGGAGTCCCAGCTGGCGACGGTGATCTCCGGCCGCAGTTCCTGGGCGACGTAAGCGAATTTGCCGTTCGGGTGGAACGCGAGATGCCGCGGTCCCGCACCGGCCGGAAGGGTGATCTGCTTGTGCAGCTTCAGCTTTCCCTTGCCGGTGTCGAACGAGTAGACGTACACCGAGTCGGTGCCGAGGTCGACCGCGAGCACCCACTTGCCGGACGGATCGGTGACGACCTGGTGCGCGTGCGGCTCTTTGCCCTGGTGCTGCTGCAGATCGGTGGCCGCGCCGAGTTTGCCGCCGGACTTGATCGGCAGCACCACGACGCTGCCGGAGTCGTAATTCGCGGCCAGCACGTACTTCTGGCTCGGGTGCACCGAAAGGTGCGTGGGCGAGCCGCCCTTCGAGGACGTCGACCCGAGCAGCTTCGGCCGGGTCGGGTCGGAGATGTCCAACGCGGACACCGTGCCGGTCTCCGCGCCCTCGTTTTCGTTGGTGACGTACAAGATCCGGCCGTCGCGAGTCCGGTCGAACCAGGAGACGTCGGTCAGCTTCGGGACGGTGCGCACCGGCGTGAGCGCGGGGCTTCCCGCCGCTCGCTGGGTGACGTCCAGTCCGTGGCCGGCCGGCGCGGAGTTGGTGTAGCTGCCGACGTACACCGTCGTGGCCGCGCGCGGCCGGGGCGCTGCCGTGGCGAGCTGTGCGCCCACCACGGCGGCGGCTCCGGCCGCGCCGACTGCTCCGACGAACGTGCGGCGGGAAATCTCGGTCATCGAATACCCCCGGAACATGTGCCGATGTGGTTCAGACCAATGCCATCGCCAATGCTGCCACACCGAAACCGCTCAAGGAAAGGACTGTTTCCAAAGCCGTCCAGGTTTTCAGGGTCTGGGTCACGGTCAGCCCGAAATACCGGGACACGATCCAGAATCCGCCGTCGTTCACGTGCGAGGCGATGATCGACCCGGCCGAGATCGCGACCACGACGAGCGCCAATTGTGCTTGCGAATAATGCAGTTCCATCACCGTCGGCGCGACGATGCCGCTCGTGGTCACGATCGCGACCGTCGCGGAACCCTGGGCGATGCGCATGCCGCAGCTGATGATGTACGCGGCCAAAAGCACGGGAAGCCCGGCGTCGCCTAGGGAACCGGCCACCGCCTTGCCGATGCCGGTGGCGGACAGCACCGCTCCGAAGAACGAACCCGCGCCCACCACGAGAAGAATCATCGCGACCGGGCGCAGCGCGTTCGCGGAAAGCTGGGCGAGGTCCGTGCCGCTCATCCCGCGGCGGCGGCCGAGCAGCCACGACGCGAGGATGGTCGCGATGGTCAGCGCGATGGCGGGCGTGCCGAGGAACGCCGCGATGCCCGCGCCGGTGGACCCCTTGGGCAGCAGGATGCTGCCGAACGTGCCTACCAGGATCAGCACCAGCGGCACCGCGATGATCCCGCCGACCAGCTTGAGCGACGGCGCGGGGCCGTCCTGCTCGCCGTCTTCGCCCGCGAGCTTCGCGAAGTCCTCGGCCAGCGGCACGTTCACGCGCTTGCCGATCCACGTCGAGTACAGGATGCCGCCGATGAACCAGGCCGGGATGCCGCAGACCGCGCCCATCAGGATCAGCCAGCCGAGATCCACGTGCAGCAGCCCGGCCGCGGCGACCGGTCCCGGGTGCGGCGGGATGAAGGCGTGCGTGATGGAAAGCCCGGCCAGCAACGGCATCGCGTACAGCACGATCGACCGGCCGCCCTGCTTCGCTGCGGCGTAGACCAGCGGCGCGAGCACGAAAATGCCGATGTCGAAGAACACCGGGATGCCGAAGATGAGACCGGAAAGACCCATCGCGAGCGGAGCGCGTTTCTCGCCGAACGTGCGCAGCAGCGCCGCGGTGAGCACGCGCGCGCCGCCGGATTTCTCCAGGATCGAGCCGAGCAGCGTGCCCAGCCCGATGATCGCCGCGATGTGCCCGAGAATGCTGCCGAAACCCTTCTCCAGCAGCGAATCGGACGTCTTCTGCGCGGTGCCGACCAGGGTGCCGACCGGCACGCCCGCGGCCAGCGCGGTGAGCAGGCCCACCACGATCAAGGCGATGAACGGTTCGAGCTTCACCTTGATGATGAGGAAAAGCAGCACCGCGATGGACACCGCGGCCAGCGTGAGCAGACCGGCGGTGCTGGTCTGCAGCCAGTGGATCATCGTCGACTCCCGGGATGGCGAAGGGAATGCCCGGCGAGCGCGCCGGTGGGGGACCCGTCTTCGAGCGCGGCGACGCCGTTGACGAAGACAGCGGAGAGACCCGCGGCGGGCTGCCGCGGATTGTCGAACGTCGCGGTGTCGGCGACCGTGTCCGGGTCGAACAGCACCAGATCGGCCGCGTGCCCGGGGCGGACGAGGCCCCGGTCGGACAGCCCCAGCCGCCGTGCCGCGCGCCCGGTGAGGTGCGCGACGCAGTCTGCCAGTTCGAGAACGCCCAGTTCGCGGACGTAGCGGGCGAGGTAGCGCGGGAAGGTGCCCCACGCCCGGGGATGCGGCCGCGCGCCGACCAGCAGGCCGTCCGAGCCGCCGGTGTGCGTGCGGTGCCGCATGATGGCCTGCACGTTTTCCTCGTGTCCCACGTGCATGAGGCAGGACGTGCCGAGCTTTTCGTCGATCAGCGTGTCGAAGTACAGCTCTGCCGGGGTTTTCCCGTTCTTGCGGGCCGAAGCGAGGACGCTGTGCCCCACCAATGCGGCGTTCTCCTCGCGGCGCACGCCGTTGATTTCGATGGCGTCCCAGTCGATCGGCACGCCGTGCGCACCGTCCGAACCGGACTCCTCGATCTCGGCGCGGATGCGTTCGCGAGTGTCCGGATCGGACAGCCGGGCGAGCGTGGGCTCCAAGCCGCCTTCGGTGGACCAGCTCGGCAGCAGCGCGGACAGGTAGGTCGCGCCGGGCAGGTACGGGTACGTGTCGAGGGTGATGTCGCAGCCGTCGTCGAGGGCGTTGTCCAGCAGCCGCAACAGATCCGGTGCCTTGCCCTTGTTGACGGAGAAGTTCATCGTCGCGTGCGCGAGGTGCAGCGGGCAGCCGGAGCGGCGGGAGACGTCGACCATCTCCGCGAACGCCTCCAGCGCGCCCGCGCCGTAGCTGCGGTGGTGCGGGCTGTAGTAGCCGCCGCGCTCGCCGACCACGCGGCACAGCTCGACCAGTTCCTCGGTGGTCGCGTACATCCCGGGCGTGTAGGTCAGCCCGGACGACAGGCCGAACGCGCCTTCGGACAGCCCGGTCGCGATGAGCTCCTGCATCCGGGCCAGCTCGGCGTCCGTGGCGGGCCGGTCCTCCCAGCCCACCACCAGCATCCGCACCGTGCCCTGCGGGACCAGGTACGCCGCGTTCGTCGCGATGCCCTGGTCGAGCCGGTCGAGGTACTCGCCGACCGAGCGCCAGTTCCAGTCGAAGCCCGCCGGGTCGTCGTTCCATCCGGCCAGCTGCTGGCGCAGGCTCGCGAGCACTTCGTCGTTGACCGGCGCGTAGGAGAGACCGTCCTGCCCCAGCACCTCGGTGGTTACGCCCTGGCTGATTTTCGCCAGATGGTCCGGGTTGGCGAGCACCTGCAGGTCGGAATGCGAGTGCATGTCGATGAACCCGGGGGAGAGGACCAGCCCGGTCGCGTCGAGCACGCGCGGCGCGGTCAGGTCTCCCGGCGCGGCGACGTCGGCGATGCGGTCGCCGTCGATCCCGACGTCGCGGATCTCCAGCGGGGCCCCGGTTCCGTCGGCGACGCGCGCGCCGCGGATCACGAGGTCCATCAGAACCACGTCCGCACGAAATCGACCACTGTTTCGCCGTCGCTGTCCACGACCGGCAGCAGCGACCACTTGTCGAACGTCGTGCAGGGATGCGACAGCCCGAGCCGGATCCAGTCGCCGACCTCGACCGGCGACCCTTCGAGCAGTTCGAGGAACGCGTGCTGGTCGTTGAGCTTCGGGACGGTGTGCCCGGTCAGCTCGGTGACGACGCCGTCCTTGCGCAGCAACTGCGGCTCCGGCATGCCTTCGTCGTACGGCAGGTCGCGCTTGCCCGCGGTGAGCAGCGCCAGCTCCGGCGTCGGCTTCGACGTGACCTGCGCCCACGCGTGCAATGCCGGACGGAAGCTGTCGACGCCAGCGATGCGCGGGTGCTCGCCGAGCGGCGAGATCTCGCGGTAGAAGCCGTCGTCGTGCGTCAGGTACGCGCCGCTGCGCAGGATCGGAACCACTTCGAGCCCGTCCGGCCACGGCTTGGTCAGCTCGTCCACGACGCGGTCGAAGTACGCGCTGCCGCCCGCGGTGACGTACACCGGACCGTCGGCGAGCAAACCCTTCTCCGCGAAGGTGATCGTCGCGTCGCGAAGACTGTCCACATAGGAACTGATCTTCGCCAACGCCGCGTCGTCGGTGTGGTGCGAAAGCGCGCCCTCGTAGCCGCCGGCGCCGCGCAGGCGCAACACCGGGCTCTTCGCCGCCGCTTCGGCAACCGCCAGCGCGGTCGCGGCGTCGCGGACACCGGTGCGGCCGCCTTCGCCGCCCAGCTCCACCAGCACGTCGACGGGCCGCTCGGTGCCCGCGAGGGCTTCGGTCATCAGCTCGACGCTGCGCACCGAGTCGACCCAGCAGACGAACTCGAAATCCGGGTCCGCCGCCAGCTCGCCGGCCAGCCAGCGCAGCGCGGACGGGTCCACGAGCTGGTTCGCCAGCAGGATCCGCGGCACGCCGAACGCGCGGTAGATCCGCACGTGCCCGGCGTTCGCCGCGGTGATGCCCCACGAACCGTGCTCCAGCTGCCGGGCGAACAGCTCCGGAGCCATCGTCGTCTTGCCGTGCGGCGCGAGCGCGATCCCGCGTTCGGCGCACCAGCGGGCCATAGTGGCGAGGTTGTGCTCCATCGCGGCCGCGTCGAGCACTACGAACGGACCGAAGAAGCCGTCGTCGAAGAGCTTCGCGCGGCGGGCCGCGGCTTCGTCGAGAGTGAGCCCGGACAGTGCCGGGGGGAGAGCGCGGAAGCGCCAGTCGATCCGTTCGCCGCGCCCGGCTCGGACGGCGGCGGTGAGAGCGGCGTTGCTGTTCATCTGGGACCTCGGTTGCGTATCTTGCAACGGACGTTGCGCAAAATGCGTTGCATAGGTGTAGCATCCGGGTCGCCACAGGTCAACGGGGAAGGGACGTCAGTGACCAGCAGTCCGACCGGGTCGCCCGAAGTGCTCTGCATCGGCGAGTCGATGGCGTTGTTCGTGCCGGCCGAGCCCGGGCCGCCGGACGAGGTGCGCACTTGGCTGCGCACCATCGGCGGAGCGGAGTCCAACGTCGCGTGCCACCTGCCCGCGCTCGGCGTGCCGAGCGGATGGGTCAGCGCGGTCGGCGACGACCCGTTCGGCCGCGCGCTCGTCCGCGAGATCGCTTCGGCGGGCGTGGACGTGCGCGGCGTCGTCTTCGACCCGGCCAGGCCGACCGGGCTGTACGTGAAGGAAAGCGGCGCGGGCGGCAGTCCGGTCCGCTACTACCGCTCGGGTTCCGCCGCGTCCGGCATGGGCCCGGAACTGGTGTCCCAGCTGGACTTCTCCGGTGTTCGCGTGCTGCACCTGTCCGGGATCACGCCCGCGCTCTCGGACAGCTGCCTCGCGCTCGTCCGCGCGCTGCTCGACCGGCCGCGCGGCGACCTGCTCGTGTCGTTCGACGTCAACCACCGCCCCGCGCTGTGGACCGGACGCGACCAGTCCGTCCTCGCCGAACTTGCCGGGAAGGCCGATCTGGTGCTGACCGGCGACGACGAGGCGGAACGCGTGTGGGGCACCGGCGACCCGGTGCGGCTGCGCGCCCTTCTGCCTGGTCCGCGCACGCTGGTGGTCAAGCACGGGGAACGCGGCGCGACGCTCGTCGAGGGCTCGGCCGAACCGCTGTTCTCGCCCGCGCTTCGGGTCGATGTCGTCGAGCCGGTCGGTGCCGGAGACGCGTTCGCCGCTGGATTCCTGGCCGCGACTCTGCGCGGAGCCGACCCCCTGACGAGGCTCCGTCGCGGGCACCTGCAAGCTGCCGCGACACTGTTGACTCAAGACGACGTCGGCGTGCCGCTGGCCGAGGCCGTCGTGACGAAACTGGTGCAGGCGGACGCCGACGGCTGGGGTTCGGTCCGGCTCACCGGGGAGGGAGTGGTGGTCACGTGAGCCAAAGTCTCGACCGCGCGCTGACGCTGCTGAGCGGTCTCGCCCGCGGCGGCAAGACGCTCGACGAGCTGGCCGAGGAGATCGGCGTGCACAAGACGACCGTGCTGCGGTTGCTGCGCACGCTCGAATCGCACCATTTCGTGCGGCGCGAAGGAGCCCGGCACTACCGGCTCGGCAGCGCGCTTTTCGACCTCGCCAACCAGGCACTGGAGGACCGCGATGTCCGGCGCAGTTCGCACGAAGCGCTCGCCGCGCTGAACTCGCGCACCGGGCACACCGTGCACCTCGCGTCCTATGAGGACGGTGAGGTGGTGTACATCGACAAGTTCGAGGGACATCACGCGGTCCGGATGTACTCGCGGGTCGGCAAACGCGCGCCGTTGCACTGCACCGCGGTCGGCAAGGTTCTCGTGGCCGCGATGCCGCGGGCGAAACGCGAGGAGATCGCCCGCGCGATCGACTACGTCGTGCTCACCGCCAACACCATCACCACGCCCGAGGCGTACCTGGCCGAACTGGACCAGGTCGCTGAGCGCGGGTACGCGGTGGACAATGCCGAGCACGAGGACTTCATCCACTGCATTTCCGCGCCGGTGCGCGGCGCGGGCGGCGAGGTGCTCGCCGCGGCGTCGATGTCGGTGCCGAAGGTGCTGCTGGACTACGACGGGCTGCTGGCGCTCGTGCCCGAGCTGCTGGCCGCCGCCGAGGAAGCTTCCGTCCACAGTGGATGGACGGGGAACGGAAAGGGGCAATGATGGGCAAGACGGCGATCACCAGCGAGAACGCGCCGAAGCCGCCGGCGAACTTCTCGCAGGCCGTCCGCAAGGGGAACATCCTCCAGGTCGCCGGCGCGGTCGCGTTCGACCCGGCCACCGGGGAGATCGTCGGCGACGACGTGGTGAGCCAGACCCGGCAGGTGTTCAAGAACCTGACCGCGCTGCTCGAAGAAGCGGGCTCGAGCTTCGCGGACGCGGTGATGGTGCGCGTGTACCTCACCGACACCAGCCACTTCGCCGCGTTCAACGAGGTCTACAACGAACTGATCGGCGAAGCCCCGTACGCGGCCCGCACCACGGTGTACGTCGGGCTGCCCGCCGGGCTCCTGGTCGAGATCGACGTGCTCGCCGTCCTCGACTGACGCGGTTTCTCGTGAGCGGCGGCACCGAAGCCGCCGCTCACGAGCGCTTCAGCCGAGCACGCTCGTGTACGCGTTGATCGCGGGCTGCCCGCCGAGATGCGCGTAGAGGACGTTCGAATCCTTCGCGATCTCGCCGCTGCGCACGAGATCGATCAGCCCGGCCATCGACTTCCCTTCGTACACCGGGTCGGTGATCATGCCTTCCAGCCGCGCGGCGGTCCGGATCGCCTCGAGCGTCTGCTCGTCCGGAATCCCGTAAACCCCCGCGTGGTACCGCTCGTCGAGTTCGGCTTCCCCGACCGGCCCGGCCTCGATCAGCTCCGCCGTGCTCTTCGCGATCCGCCCGATCTGCTCGCGCGTCTCGCCGGGCTTCGCCGACGCGTCGATCCCCAGGATCCGCCGCGGCTTCCCGCTCACCTCCGCCCCCGCGATCATCCCCGCCTGCGTGCTGCCGGTGACCGAGCACACCACGACGGTGTCGAAGAAAACGCCGAGTTCGCGTTCCTGCTCTTCGAGCTCCAGCACCCAGTTCGCGAAGCCGAGCCCGCCGAGCCGATGATCCGACGCCCCGGCCGGGATCGCGTACGGCGTGCCGCCGTTCGCCTCGACCTCCGCCAGCGCCCGTTCCCAGCTCTCCTTGAACCCGATGCCGAACCCGGCGTCGACGAGCCGGACGTCCGCGCCGAGGATCCGCGACAGCTGGATGTTGCCGACCTTGTCGTGCAGCGGATCGTCCCAGTCGACCCAGCTTTCCTGCACCAGCACGGCTTTCATGCCCGCGCGCGCCGCCGCGGCCGCGACCTGGCGCGTGTGGTTCGACTGCACGCCGCCGATCGAGACGAGCGTGTCCGCGCCCCCGGCGAGCGCGTCGGCGACGAGGTACTCGAGCTTGCGCGTCTTGTTGCCGCCGTAGGCGAGGCCGGAGTTGAGGTCCTCGCGCTTGGCCCAGACGGCCGCGCCGCCGAGGTGTTCGGTCAGCCGGTCGAGCCGGTGCACCGGCGAAGGCCCGACGAGCAACGGGAAACGGGGGAAATCAGCCAGGCTCACGCGTCCTCCAGGAGGGCTTCGAGATCGGTCCAAATCGTTGAGGTGAGCTGCGCGGCGGTTTTCTCGTCGCCGCTTTCGAGCGCGTCGATGAGCTCCTCGTGCCGGGCGACCGACCGATGCGCGGGCAACGAACTGAACCGCGCGTACTCGAGACGGCGCAGCAACGGCGTGTACCGGTCGAGCGTCGCCGCGACCGCCCGGTTGCCGCACGCGCGCACCGGAACGTCGTGCAATTGGTCGTCCGCCTCGATCGCCCTGCCGACGTCCCCCTCGGCCACCGCTTCCCGGAATCGCTCGTTGGCCGCGCGCATTTCCGCGATCTGCCGCGCGCTTAACCGAGCTTCGCGCACGACCAGCTCGTGCAACGCCCGCACGAGCCGAACCGCGTCGCGAACGTCACCGGCGTCGAACTCGGCGACCCTCGTGTAACTCTGCGGCTTCGACACGACCAGCCGGTCCTCGGCCAGCCGCAGCAGCGCCTGCCGGACCGGCGCGCGGGAAAGCCCGAGCTGCTCGGCGAGGTCAGCGTCGCGCAGGGGAGTGCCCGGCGGAAGGCTGCCGTCGATGATGGCGTGCCGGATCCGCTCGTACGCCTCGTCGCGCAGCAGCGACCGGGAGACCTTGGGGAGTGCACTCACATCTAACATGTTAGATGTCGGGCTGCGGGGAGGCAATGGCTCGGGACGGAGGGATGCGGCTGGCGCGGGGTGGTGGCGGCTCTGCAACGGGCTGGTGGTCGCACGGGTCGGCGTCGCGTGGCTTAGTTGTCCGGCCTGGCGGCCGCGCGGGTTGGCCTCGTGCGGTTCAGCCGTGGGCCTGGCGGCCGCGCGGGTTGGCGTTGTGCAGTTCAGCCGCGGGCGTGTCGGTCGCATGGTGTCGCGCGGTTCAGCTGCGGGTCAGGTGGCCGCATCGGTCGGCGTCGTGGAGCTCGGCTGCGGTCGTCGGGCGGTCCGTGCACCGGAGCGCGGTCGCGGTCCAGGCAAGCTGCCGGACCGGATCTTCGCGGTCACCGGGCCGAACCCGGTGCCGGAGCGCGGCGATCACCCGAGTCGAATCTTCGCGGATCGCCAGACTCCGGCACCCGGCACGACCGGGTCCATCGCGTCGGCCCGCCGGGAGCGTCGATCGCGAACCGGGGCAGTGTCACGCGGCCCCGACCCGGCGCGCCCGAGGCCTTATCGCCGCCCGCCCTCACCCGGAAACGCCGAAGACCCGCCCGGCGATGCCGCGAGGCGGGTCTTCGAAGGTCGCTCGGAACGGCTTCCGGCTCAGTAAACCGGCCCGGTGTACTTCTCGCCCGGCCCCTGACCCGGCGGGTCCGGCACGACCGACGCCTCGCGGAACGCCTTCTGCAGCGACTGCAGCCCGTCACGAAGGGGCCCGGCGTGCAGACCGAGGTACTCGGCGGAGGCGGTCACGAGCCCGGCGAGCGCGGTGATGAGGCGGCGCGCCTCGTCGAGGTCGCGGTGCGGCGAGTTCTCCGGGTCGGCGTCGGCGAGGCCGAGGCGTTCGGCGCCCGCGGACAGCAGCATCACCGCGGCGCGGCTGATCACCTCGACGCTGGGGATCTCCTCGAGCCCGCGGTCGTCGGGGGAATACGGGGGCGGTGGCGAAGGTTGTTCAGGCACGTCTGGTACCCTTCCATGTGCGACCAGCTCCCGAGCGATCGGGGGCGGCAAGTGGAGCCCCGCTCCCACCCGTCTCACCGCTACAGGTGTCCGGGTCCGGTCTCGCCGAAGCAGTGCGTGCCGTTGCGGCAGCGTACTGCGGAGGCGAAGCGTTCGGCCGTCCGGCCGGGCGCGATCGGAGACAGAGCGGGCCCCGTGCACCGGCAGCAGCCGGAGGCGGGGCCTGAATCATGTGGGCACCAGGTCGAAACGAGAAAACATCACTCGGACCAAGGAGGCCCCATCAGCTCCGAGACACGCATCAACGACCGCATCCGGGTGCCGGAAGTCCGGCTCGTCGGCCCCAACGGCGAGCAGGTCGGCATTGTCCGGATCGAAGATGCGCTGCGGCTTGCGCAGGAGGCGGACCTCGACCTCGTCGAGGTGGCCCCGCAGGCACGCCCGCCCGTGGCCAAGCTCATGGACTTCGGCAAGTTCAAGTACGAGAGCGCGCAGAAGGCCCGCGACTCCCGGCGCAACCAGCATCTGACCGTCATCAAGGAACAGAAGCTGCGGCCGAAGATCGACCAGCACGACTACGAGACCAAGAAGGGTCACGTGTCGCGGTTCCTGGCGGCGGGCAACAAGGTCAAGGTCACGATCATGTTCCGCGGTCGCGAGCAGTCCCGGCCGGAGCTCGGGTTCCGGCTCCTGCAGAAGCTCGCCGACGACGTCACCGAGCTCGGCTTCGTGGAATCGTCGCCGAAGCAGGACGGACGCAACATGATCATGGTGCTGGCCCCGCACAAGAACGTGAAGCCGAAGGCGGCGAAAGCCGAATCGGCCGAATCGGCTCCCGAGGCGTAGCGCCCCAGCGCCGACCAGCACAGTCAGCGGCACACCGGTGATCCGGTGTGCCGCCGCACGAAAGAGGACTACAAGCATGCCGAAGATGAAGACGCACAAGGGCACGTCGAAGCGGATCCGCGTGACCGGTTCGGGCAAGCTGCGTCGCCAGAAGGCCGGCCGTCGCCACCTGATGGAGAAGAAGTCCAACCGCCTCACCCGCCGTCTCGAGGGCACCACCGAGGTCGCCCAGAACGACGTCGGCCGCGTGAAGCGCCTGCTCGGCCGCTGAGGCCCGCACCCTTTCCCGACCACCCCGGGGTCCCCGTACCCCCCGAATTCGACAGGATGGACCAGTGGCACGCGTCAAGCGGGCGGTCAACGCCCAGAAGAAGCGTCGCGCGACTCTCGAACTGGCCAGCGGTTACCGCGGCCAGCGTTCGCGGCTGTACCGCAAGGCCAAGGAGCAGACGCTCCACTCGCTCAACTACGCCTACCGCGACCGCCGCGCGCGCAAGGGTGACTTCCGCCAGTTGTGGATCACCCGCATCAACGCGGCCGCTCGCGCCAACGGCGTCACCTACAACCGGTTCATCCAGGGCCTGAAGGCCGCCGGTGTCGAGGTGGACCGCAAGATCCTCGCGGACCTCGCGGTCAACGACGCGGCCGCCTTCACCGCGCTCGCCGAGCTCGCCAAGGCGAACGTCACGACCGGCGAAGCGAAGTCGGCCTGACCGGCAGCATTTTCCGGCCCGGGGCGGATCCGTTCACCGAACGGACCCCCCGGGTCGTTGCTGCGCGCAAACTGACCCGGCGCGCGGAACGGGAGAAAACCGGCCGCTTCCTGGCCGAAGGGGTCAACGCGGTCACGTCGGCCCTGTCCCACGGGACGGTCCACGAACTCTTCGTGACCGAACGCGCCGCCGCCGCCCATCCTTCGTTGGTGGCGGCCGCGCCTCGCGTGTCGCCGATCACCGACCGCGCCGCCGCGAGCCTGTCGGAAACCGTGACCCCGCAAGGAATCATCGCGGTCTGCTCGCTGGTCGACCGTCCACTGGAGACAGTCCTCGCCTCGGCCCGCCTCGTGGTGGTCCTGGTCGACGTCGCCGAACCCGGCAACGCGGGCACCGTGATCCGGGTAGCCGACGCCGCCGGCGCCGACGCGGTAGTCCTCGCCGGCGACACCGTCGACCCGCACAACGGCAAAAGCGTCCGCGCCGCCGCCGGTTCGACGTTCCACGTCCCGCTGGCCCGCGCCCGCGACATCCCGTCAGTCCTCACCGCCCTCCGCGCAGCCAGCCTCCGCACGCTCGCCGCGCACGGCTACGCCTCGACCTCGCTCGAGACTGTCCACTTCGGAGACCCGGTGGCGTGGATCTTCGGCAACGAGGCACACGGCCTGCCCGAGGACGTCCTCTCGTCAGTCGACGAAGCGGTCCGGATTCCGTTGTACGGCAAGGCGGAAAGCCTCAACCTGGCTACCGCCGCCGCGGTCTGCGTCTATACCGCAGCGATGGCCGCTCGCCGCTGACCTCCGGCAGTTCTCCTGCATCGGTGATGGCCACGGTGCGGGCAAATCGATGATCGTCCGCTGGCTGGCCTCGCGTTATTGCTGGCACCGCTAGGCCACCGACGACACCATGCGCGCCCACGCGCCCGCACCACCCCCGGCGCTGCCCCCTGCCGCCGCCGTCATCACCGCCGCGACGTCGTCGCCGTCACCGCCGTCACCAGTGTCATCGCCACCACCACGACTGCCACCGGCATCGCCCACCGCCACTGCCACCGCCACCGTCATCGCCCATCGCCACCGCCCACTGCCACCGTCATCGCCCACCGCCACCGCCCATCGCCGCCATCGCCACCCGCGCTGCCGTCGTCGGCCCGAGCCGCGCCGCGCTTCCGGTCTGGCGGTCCCGCGTTCCGCATTGGCGGTGCCGATCGCTCCCGAAACCCCGCCTGGCCGAGCCGCTCCGCAGCCACCCGCGAGGGCGGCCGGGGCGGGCCGGTCGCGAGGCCGTTCTCACCTGATCCGCTGACCACCGTTCGGGTCCCCGGCGACGGTCAGTCGTGATCACGGGGCGGATCCGGCGCAGCCGCTCCGGAAGCGGAGGGTGAGCGGCCGGGCCCGGCGCCCGATCCCCTAGACTGAGCTGCCCGATGTGCACGTGCGGCGGCATGCCCGCGTGTCGCCGACAACACCAGTCCCAGCGGACGCCGAGGAGTCATGTCCGGAGCCACAGAACAGCCGGTCGACGTGCTCGCACCGGAGACCCTGCGCGCGGCGATCAAAGCGGCCGAGGACGCCTTCGCCGGCGCAGCCGACCTGGACGCGCTCGCCGCCGTCAAACCGGCCCATCTCGGGGACCAGTCGCCCGTGCTCCTCGCGCGCCGGGAAATCGCCGCGCTGCCGAAGCAGGAGAAGGCCGACGCCGGCAAGCGCGTCAACGAGGCCCGGCAGGCGGTGCAGTCCGCGTTCGACGCGCGCCGCGCGGCTTTGCAGGCCGAGCGCGACGAGCGCGTGCTTCGCGAGGAGGCCGTCGACGTCACGTTGCCGTGGGACCAGATCCCGCGCGGAGCACGGCACCCGATCAGCACGCTGTCCGAGCGCATCGCCGACGTTTTCGTCGCCATGGGCTACGAGGTCGCCGAAGGACCCGAGCTCGAGGCGGAGTGGTTCAACTTCGACGCGCTCAACTTCGGCAAGGACCACCCGGCGCGCCAGTTGCAGGACACGTTCTACGTCGGCGAGGAAGGCTCCGGCCTGGTGCTGCGCACGCACACCTCGCCGGTGCAGGCCCGCAGCCTGCTGCACCGCGACCTGCCGGTGTACGTCGTGTGCCCGGGCCGCACCTACCGCACCGACGAACTCGACTCCACGCACACGCCGGTGTTCACCCAGGTCGAAGGCCTCGCCGTCGACAAGGGCCTGACCATGGCGCACCTCAAGGGCACGCTCGACGCGTTCGCCCGCGCGATGTTCGGCGAGAGCTCCACGACGCGGCTGCGCCCGCACTTCTTCCCGTTCACCGAGCCGTCGGCGGAGGTCGACGTCTGGTTCGAGGAGAAGAAGGGCGGCCCCGGCTGGGTCGAATGGGGCGGCTGCGGCATGGTCAACCCGAACGTCCTGCGCGCGTGCGGCGTCGACCCCGAGGTCTACTCCGGCTTCGCGTTCGGCATGGGCATCGAGCGGACCCTGCAGTTCCGCAACGGCATCCCGGACATGCGCGACATGGTCGAAGGCGACGTCCGGTTCACCCTTCCCTTCGGAACGGAGGCGTAGTGCGAGTCCCGGTGAGCTGGCTGACCGAGCATCTCGAGGTGGATGCCGACGTCACGCCGCAAGACCTGGCCGACGCCTTCGTGCGGATCGGGATCGAGGTCGACGAGCTCAGCAAGCTCGGCCCGGTGACCGGCCCGCTCGTGGTCGGCCGCGTCGCGGAGATCGAGGAGCTGACCGGCTTCAAGAAGCCGGTGCGGTTCTGCCGCGTCGAGGTCGGCGAGGAACCCGACCCGGAGCCCGACGACGCCGAACTGTCCGAAGAGGACGACGACGAGGACGACGGCCCGCTCGAGAACGAAGGCCCGCACGGCATCAAGACGCGCGGCATCGTCTGCGGCGCGAGCAACTTCGCCGAGGGCGACCTCGTCGTGGTCGCGCTGCCGGGCGTGGTCCTGCCGGGCGATTTCGAGATCGCCGCGCGCAAGACGTACGGCAAGGTCAGCGACGGCATGATCTGCTCGGCGGCCGAACTCGGCCTCGGCGACGACCACAGCGGCATCCTCGTGCTCCCGCCGGGCACGGCGAGCCCCGGCGACGACGCGAAGGACCTGCTCGGCCTCGACGACACCGTCATCGAGGTCACGCCGACCCCGGACCGCGGCTACGCGCTGTCGATCCGCGGCTTGGCGCGCGAACTGTCGAACGCGCTCGACGTGCCCTTCGGCGACCCGGCGATGCTCGACAACTTCCCGGAGGCCGAGGGCGAAGCGTGGCCGGTCCGGGTCGAGGACCCCGAGGGCTGCCCGCGGTTCGTGCTGCGCCGCGTCACCGGTCTCGACGCGACCGCGCCGACGCCGTGGCGGATCCGCCGCAGGCTGATGCTGGCCGGCATCCGGTCCATCTCCCTCGCGGTCGACGTCACCAACTACGTGATGCTCGAACTCGGCCACCCGCTGCACGCGTTCGCGACCGGCTCCATCCAGGGCGACCTGGTGGTCCGCCGCGCGAAGGCGGGGGAGAAGCTCACCACCCTCGACGACGTCGAGCGCACCCTCGACGCAGACGACATCGTGATCGCCGACGACAGCGGCGTCATCTCCCTCGCCGGCACGATGGGCGGCGCCAGCACGGAGATCACGCCGGAGAGCACGGACGTGCTGCTCGAGGCGGCGCACTGGAACCCGGCGTCGATCAGCCGCACCGCGCGCCGGCACAAGCTGTTCTCCGAGGCGGCGAAGCGCTTCGAGCGCTACACCGACCCGGCGCTGTGCGCGGCCGCGGTGGAGCTCGCCGCGCGGCTGCTGCGCCAGTACGGCGACGGCGCGATCCGCCCGGGCCGCACCGACGTCGGCGGCGTCGCCCCGCACGCCCCGGTGACCATGCCGATCAACCTGCCCGACCAGGTCGCCGGCGTCCGCTACGAACGCGGCGTCACGGTCCGGCGGCTCGGCCAGATCGGCTGCAAGGTCCAGCTCAGCACGAGCGACCAGGGCGTCGGCCTGGTCACCGCGACCCCGCCGAGCTGGCGCGGCGACCTCGTGCAGCCCGCCGACCTCGTCGAGGAGGTCCTGCGGCTCGAGGGCTACGACAGCATCCCGTCGGTCCTGCCCGCCGCGCCCGCGGGCCGCGGCCTCACCGACGCCCAGCGCCGCCGCCGCGCGGTGTCCGGCGCGCTCGCCGAGGCGGGCTACGTCGAGGTGCGCCCGTTCCCGTTCATCGGCGACGCCGTGTGGGACGCCTTCGGCCTGCCCGAGGACGACATCCGCCGCACGACGGTGCGCGTGCAGAACCCGCTCGAAGCCGACCACGACCGGATGGCGACCACCCTCCTGCCGGGCCTGCTGGAGACGTTGCAACGCAACGTTTCCCGCGGCCTGAAGGACGTGTCGCTGTTCCACGTCGGCCAGGTCGTGCTGCCGAAGCCGAACCAGCTCAAGGTTCCGGACCTCGGCGTCGAGCACCGCCCGAGCGACGAGGACCTCGCCGTGCTGGAGGCCGCCGTGCCCGCGCAGCCGGTGCACGTCGCCGTCGTCCTCAGCGGCCAGCGCCCGCGCGCCGGCTGGTGGGGCAAGGGCGACCAGGCAGGCTGGGCCGACGCCGTGCAGGCCGCGCGCCTCGTGGCCGAGGCCGCCGGCGTGCAGCTCACCGTGCAGGCCGCCGACCTGCTGCCGTGGCACCCGGGCCGGTGCGCCCAGCTGCGCGTCGGCGACTGGCCGGTCGGCCACGCCGGCGAACTGCACCCGAAGGTCGTCGAGGCCCTCGGCCTCCCGCCGCGCACGGTCGCCATGGAACTCGACCTGGACGCGATCCCGCTGCCCGACTCCCGTCCGGCGCCCAGCATCTCGGCCTACCCGCCGGTGCTGCTGGACGTCGCACTGGTCGCCGGCACGGACGTCCCGTCCGCCGACCTCGCCGACGTGCTCCGCGAAGGTGCGGGCGAACTGCTCGAGGAGATCACCCTCTTCGACGTCTACGCCGGCGAGCAGCTCGGCGAAGGCAAGCGTTCCCTGGCGTACAAGCTCCGCTTCCGCGCCGCGGACCGCACGTTGACCGTCGACGAGGCCACCAAGGCTCGCGACGCCGCGGTCGCCGCCGCCGGCGAGCGCTTCGGAGCGACGCTCCGCGCCTGATCCGACGCTGTCCCCGTCCCGCGCTCCGGCCACCGGCCGGTCAGCCGGGGCGGGGGAGCGCTGGTGTCATGGCACCCTCCTTTTCTTTTCCTCGAACGGTTCGCTTCAGCTGAGGTGCTTCATCGCCTCCCGGACGGACAGCGGGGACAACCCCGGGTGTGCGCGGACGAACGCGCGGACCCACTCCGGCTCGGCACGAGCGTGATCCCGCAGTGCCCAGCCGATTCCCTTGCGCAGAAAGAAATCCCGGTCGTCGAGGTTCGCCTCGATCGCGTCGGCCAGCAGCTTCTGGTCCACCTCGCCCTTCGCGCTGACCTGACAGATCACCGCCGTCCGCCGGCGCCAGCGATCAGCGTCTGTCATCCAGCGGCGCAGAACCGGCGTGACCGCCGCCCGGTGCTCGCGCAGGATCGGCCCGACCCGGCGGATCGCGACCTCGTCGACGTGGTCCCACCACGCACCGGTGACGATCAGCTCGTCGTACATCTCCAGCAGTTCCGGGTCCTGCCATTGCCGGTAGGCGCGGTGCCCGGAGAGATCGATCGCCGCGTACCGCTCCTCGCGGTACTCCGCTTCCCGCCACAACGCGAGCACGGTCTCGGCGTACGTCACTCGATCGGGCAGAACATGCTCGGCCAGGACCGTCTTCATGAGCTTGCCGCGCGGCGGTTTCGGCACGCCGCGAAACGGCATCGCGGACTTCATGTACGCCTGCATCTCCGGTGCTTTGACCGGGTCCGCCAGCTCGGCCAGCCCGGTTCGCACCGCCGTGATCAAGGCTTCGCCCGCACCCATTGAGGACCACCTCCGTCGTCTCGGATCCCGACGATCGGGGGACAGCGCGGCTCGTGTCGGGAAACGAGATTCTGCCGCGCAGCCGGTAGCTTCGACGAGCCCTGGTTGCCGTCGGACGCAAAGGACCACTGTGAGGAAAATCGTCACCGCGCTGGCCGCCGCCGCTGTCGCGGCCGGAACGCTGGCTGTCGCACCCGCCGCCACCGCGGTGCAGCCCGAAGGGTCGGGCTACGCGCCGCCGCCGATCAAGTGGGGACCGTGTTCCGCACCAGGACTCGCCAAGGCGGGAGCCGACTGCGGATTCCTGGAGGTCCCGGTGGATTACGCGCAGCCGTCGGGCGAGAAGGCGCAGATCGCCGTTTCCCGGGTGAAGCACAAGACCGCGAAGTTCCAGGGCGTGCTGCTGGTGAACCCGGGCGGGCCGGGAGGCTCCGGCCTCGGTCTTTCGGTGCTCGGCCGGAATGTGCCGAAGCACGCCGGAGACAGCTACGACTGGATCGGCTTCGACCCTCGCGGCGTCGGCTCCAGCAAACCGGCGCTCACGTGCGACGGGAACTACTTCGCTCCGGTCCGTCCGGCTTACGTGCCGAAGACCCCGCAGCTGGAGAACACCTGGCGCGCTCGCACGAAGGGCTACGCCGAGGCCTGCGCGAAGAACGGCCCGCTGCTCGAGCACATCAAGACCACTGACGTCGCGCAGGACATGGAAAGCCTCCGCAAGGCGCTGGGCCAGAAGCAGATCAACTACTACGGCTTCTCTTACGGCACTTACCTCGGCCAGGTGTACAGCACGCTGTACCCGGACCGCATGCGCCGGATGGTGCTCGACGGGAACGTCGACCCGCGCAAGGTCTGGTACGACGCCAACCTGGACCAGGACGTCGCTTTCGACCGCAACATCAAGATCTACTTCGACTGGCTCGCGAAGTACGACAACGTCTACCACCTCGGCAAGACCGGTTCGGCCGTCGAGCAGCTCTGGTACGCCCAGCAGCGGAAGCTCGACCGCGCCCCGGCGGGCGGCGTGATCGGCGGCGACGAGTGGACCGACATCTTCCTTCAAGCCGGCTACTACGTGTTCGGCTGGGAAGACATGGCCAAGGCCTTCGACGGATGGGTGCACCGCGGCGACTGGCAGACGCTGAAAGCGTTGTACGACAAGTCGAACGCTCCCGGCGACGACAACGGCTACGCGGTTTACAACGCGGTGCAGTGCACCGATGTCCAGTGGCCGCAGGACTGGGACCGCTGGCGCCGCGACGCCTGGGCCACCCACACCCGCGCGCCTTTCGAGACCTGGAGCAACACCTGGTACAACGCGACCTGCCTGAACTGGCCCGCGAAGCCGGGCAAGCCGGTGGACATCGACGGGTCGAAGGCGAGCGGCGCGCTCCTGATCAGCGAGGAACTCGACGCGGCGACGCCGTACTCGGGCAGCCTCGAAGTGCGCAAGCGTTACCCGCGCTCGAGCCTCATCAGCGCGCCAGGCGGGACGACGCACGCCGGATCGCTCTCCGGGGTTTCGTGCGTGGACGACAGGGTCGCTGACTACCTCGCCACCGGCGCGTTGCCGAAGCGGGTGCGAGGCGACCGCTCCGACGTCCAGTGCGCCGCGGTGCCGCAGCCGGTTCCGTCTCCGGTCGCTTCCGATGCGCAGCAGAAGGCTGATGCCGCGGCGAAGGCCGCGGCGGAGGAGAAGCAGGGCCTGCTTGCCGGTCTGCTGCGTTTCTGAGTTGTTCTGCGCGGTGCCCCGGCCTGGTCTGCCAGGCCGGGGCATTGTTCCTTTCCGCTGGTCCATCGAGCCCCCTCGGTCGTTTTCGGGTCGCCGGGGACGCTACGACGGGGGTCTGACAATTTCGGACCGCAGTCACCCGATCGCGTTAAGTGATCGAAAATTGTCGGGGGTCGCGGATACCTTCGCGGCCATGACGATCATTCAGGAGCACCGGACCGAGGTCCGGTCAGGAGATGTCCAGTACCAGGTCGCCGTCGTCACCCGCACCGAGGACGGCGAGCCCGAGCGGGTCACCGTCACGGTCGGCGGAGAACGGCCGGACGGCGAACCCGTCGTCGAGGGCAGACTCGAACTCGACGTGACGTCCGTGGCGACCGTCGCGGAACTGCTCGACACGAGCCTGCGCACCTTCGCGGGCGGCGGCTCGCGGCGAAGATCGCGCGGACGCCCGGCCCAGCAGGGACGGCCGTGGACCGACGAGATGGACGCGGACCTGGAAGCCCGCTGGCTCGCCGGGGACTCGGTGATCGAGTTGGCGCGCCATTTCGCGCGAACGCCCGGCGGGATCCGGGCGCGGCTGCCGAGGGTCGGGTGCGATCCGGAACATCCGGGAAATCATCTGCCCACACCGCCGAGTCTGCGCGAAGCGGAGGAGGGGGTGGACTGACGAGTGCCCGCCGGGTTCGCATCCCGAGGCGGGCCCGGCGTGGCGGTGGCTGCTGGCCGGACTGGGGCTTGGGCTCCGGGATCGGTGGTGTGTGCGCTGGATTTCTGCGCGGGTTCCGCGACGCGGCGCGCGCGGAACTTACGGCATAGGTTCCGTGGCGAGTGGTGGGTGCCGAAGCGATGGATTGGGCCTAGGGCGGGCGGCGTCCGCGGGACTGGTGGCGTGCGCGCCGGATTTGCGGCGTGGGCTCCGTGGCGAGCGGTGGGTGCCGGACTGGCAACTCAGGCCCCGGGGTGAGCGGTGCGCCCCGTGCACGGGACTTGCGGTGTGGGCGGCGTGCGGCCTGTTCAGGCGACTCGGTCGTTTAGCGCTGGCCAGGAACCCGTCGTCTAAGCCCGGGCGGAAGTCCTGCCGCTGCGGAACCGCATCGGCACGCCGTCGATCAGGGCTGATCCAGTCCATCGCGGCGGCGGAAAAAGCCTGGAGAACGCAGGGAATCCACGGAAGTCCCGGGGAGGGGACGGTCAGGGTGAGCAAACCCTCTTTGTTTGAGCTTGCACGATCGTGCATAATCATTCGTATGACGGTGAAGATCGCGGTAGCCGGTGCCAGCGGGTACGCGGGCGGCGAACTGCTGCGCCTGCTCCTGACCCATCCCGAGGTCGAGATCGGCGCTCTCACGGCGGCGAGCAGCGCGGGGACGACGCTGGGCACGCACCAGCCGCACCTCGCTCCGCTGGCCGGACGGGTGCTGCTCGAGACGAACGCGGAGACGCTCGCGGGCCACGACGTCGTGTTCCTTGCTCTGCCGCACGGCCACTCGGCCGAGATCGCGGCGCAGCTCGGGCCGGACGTGCTCGTGGTCGATCTTGGGGCCGACCATCGGCTCGCGGACGCGGCGGACTGGCGACGGTGGTACTCCGGCGAGCACGCGGGGCAATGGCCCTACGGGATGCCCGAGCTGCCTGGCGCGCGCGAGAAGCTCGTGGGGACCAAGAGGATCGCGGTTCCGGGCTGTTTCCCGACCGGCGGGTCGCTGGCGCTGGCCCCGGCGTTGGCGGCGGGGCTGATCGAGCCCGCGGTCACCGTGGTGTCGGTGACGGGGACGTCCGGTGCGGGCAAGAGCCTGAAGCCGAACCTGCTCGGGTCCGAGGTCATGGGCAACGCGAGCGCGTACGGCGTCGCCGGTGCGCATCGGCACACCCCGGAGTTCGTGCAGAACCTCTCGGGCGCGGCGGGCAAGCCGGTGACCGTTTCGTTCACGCCGGTGCTCGCGCCGATGCCGCGCGGCATTCTCACGACGGCGAGCGCTCAGCTCGCGGGCGACGTCGACGAGGCCGCCGCGCGCGCGGTGTACGAGAAGGCCTACGACGCGGAGCCGTTCGTCCAGGTCCTGCCCGAAGGGACCTGGCCGACGACCGCGGCCACGGTCGGCTCGAACAACGTCCAGCTCCAGCTCGGGATCGACGACGGCGCGGGCAGGCTGGTCGTCGTCACGTCGATCGACAACCTCACCAAGGGCACCGCGGGCGGTGCCGTCCAGTCGATGAACCTGGCGCTCGGTTTCCCCGAGGCCACCGGACTTTCCACCGTGGGAGTGGCACCGTGACCGTCACCGGACCGAAGGGTTTCCGCGCCGCCGGCGTGGCCGCCGGGATCAAAGCCTCCGGCGCGCTCGACCTCTCGCTGGTCGTCAACGACGGCCCGCTCGACGTCGCGGCGGGCGTGTTCACCCGCAACGTGATCAAAGCCGCGCCGGTGCTGTGGTCGCAGGAAGTGCTGAAGCAGCAGAAGCTGAAGGCCGTCGTGCTCAACTCCGGCGGGGCGAACGCGGCGACCGGGCCGGGCGGGTTCCAGGACACGCACGCCACCGCGGAAAAGGTCGCCGAGGTGCTGGGCGCCGGCGCGATCGAGGTCGCGGTGTGTTCCACCGGCCTGATCGGCGAGCGGCTGCCGATGCCCGCCGTTCTGTCCGGTGTGGACAGTGCGGTCAAGGCGCTGGACGCCGGCCCGGAAGCGGCGCTCAACGCGGCCACCGGCGTCATGACCACCGACACCAAGCCGAAGCAGGCGTTCGCCCGGCACGACTCCGGGTGGAGCGTCGGCGGGTTCGCCAAGGGCGCGGGGATGCTCGCGCCGAACCTGGCGACGATGCTGTCCGTGCTGACCACGGATGCCGTGGCGGACAAGGAAACTCTCGACCGTGCGCTGCGCGCCGCCACGCACGTCACGTTCGATCGGCTCGACGTGGACGGCGGGACGTCGACCAACGACACCGTGCTCGTGCTCGCCTCGGGCGCGAGCGGGGTGGAGCCGACCGAGGCCGAGCTGACCGAGCTGCTCACCAAGGTCAGCCACGACCTGGTGCTGCAGCTGCGGGCCGATTCCGAAGGCGCCACCAAGGACGTCGACGTCACGGTGAAGGGCGCCGCGTCCGAAGCCGACGCGATCGTCGTGGCTCGGACGATCGCCGAGGACAACCTGGTCAAGACCGCCTTGTTCGGGTCCGATCCCAACTGGGGCCGCATCGCGATGGCGCTCGGCCGCGCACCGGCGCGGATCGACCCCGAGACGGTGTCGATCGCGATCAACGGCGTCACGTTGTTCGCGGGCGGCACCACGGCCGAGGACCGGTCGGCGGCCGATCTGTCCGGGCGGGCGATCGACGTCGTCGTGGATCTCGGCGTCGGTTCGGGCGAGGCCACGATTTACACCACCGACCTCTCGCACGCGTACGTCGAAGAGAACAGCGCGTACTCGTCATGACGGATACCGGAAGGCTCGTCTCCGCGGACGAACGGCTCGCCAGCGCGGCCGAGAAGGCCGGGGTGCTGATCGAAGCGCTGCCGTGGCTGCAGCGGTTCAACGGCGCGACCGTCGTGGTCAAGTACGGCGGCAACGCGATGATCGACGACCAGCTGAAGGCCGCGTTCGCCGAGGACATGGTGTTCCTGCGGCTGGCCGGGCTGCACCCGGTGGTCGTGCACGGCGGCGGCCCGCAGATCAGCGCGATGCTGTCCCGGCTCGGCGTGCCGGGGGAGTTCAAGGGCGGGCTGCGCGTCACCACGCCGGAGACCATGGACATTGTGCGCATGGTGCTGGTCGGGCAGGTGAGCCGCGAGCTGGTCGGCCTGATCAACGCGCACGGACCGTACGCGGTCGGCATTTCCGGCGAGGACGCGCGGCTGTTCACCGCCGAGCGCAAACAGGCCACTGTGGACGGTGAGCAGGTGGACATCGGCCTCGTGGGCGAGGTCGCCGAGGTGAACCCGGCCGCGGTGCTCGACATCGTGAACGCCGGCCGCATCCCGGTGGTGTCCACGGTGGCCCCCGACATCGACGGCGTGGTGCACAACGTCAACGCCGACACCGCCGCGGGCGCGCTCGCCGCGGCGCTCGGCGCGGAGAAGCTCGTCGTCCTCACCGACGTCGAAGGCCTTTACGCCAACTGGCCGGATCGGTCGTCGCTGATCGACCGGATTCCCGTCGACCGTCTCGAACGCATGCTGCCCGGCCTGGCCAGCGGCATGATCCCGAAGATGGAGGCGTGCGTGCGCGCGGTGCGCGGCGGCGTGCGCGGCGCCCACGTCATCGACGGCAGGCTCGCCCATTCGGTGCTGCTCGAGGTCTTCACCTCGCGCGGCATCGGCACCATGGTGCTGCCCGAGGCAGCGCACCCCGGAACGGAGCACGCGTGACTACCCTCAAGTCCAATGCGGACGGCCAGCAGCACTGGCAGTCGGCCGTCATGGACAACTACGGAACCCCCGGCCTGACCCTGGTGCGCGGCGAAGGCGCGCGAGTGTGGGACGCGGACGGCGCCGAGTACGTCGACCTGGTCGGCGGCATCGCGGTGAACGCGCTCGGCCATGCCCACCCGGAGGTGGTGCGCGCGGTCACCGAGCAGATCTCGAAGCTGGGGCACACGTCGAACCTGTACGTGAACCCGGTCGCGGTCGAACTCGCCGAAACCCTGCTCGACGTCGCGGGCCTGAACGGGCAAGGGAAAGTCCTGTTCGTCAACTCCGGCGCGGAGGCGAACGAGGCCGCGCTGAAGATCACCCGGCTCACCGGCCGCAGCAAGGTCGTCGCGGCGGAGGGCGCGTTCCACGGCCGCACGATGGGCGCGCTGTCGCTCACCGGGCAGCCGTCGAAGCGCGAGGCGTTCGAGCCACTGGTTCCGGGCGTCACGCACGTTCCCTACGGCGACGTCGAAGCATTGCGGGCTGCCGTGGACGGCGAGACCGCCGCGGTCTTCCTGGAGCCGGTGCTCGGCGAGGCCGGGGTGATCCCGGCTCCGGACGGTTACCTGCACGCGGCGCGCGAGATCACCAAGGCCGCCGGTGCGCTGCTCGTCCTCGACGAGGTGCAGACCGGGATCGGCAGGCTCGGCACGTGGTTCGGCTTCCAGCAGGCCGGGATCGTGCCGGACGTGATCACGCTCGCGAAGGGTCTCGGCGGCGGGCTTCCGCTCGGCGCGGTGATCGGCGTCGGCGCGGCGGGCGACCTGCTGAAGCCGGGCCAGCACGGCACGACCTTCGGCGGCAACCCGGTGTGCTGCGCGGCCGGGCTGGCCGTGCTGCGCACCATCGTCCGGGATGACCTGCTCGACCACGTTTCCGCGCTGGGCAAGGACCTCGCCGCGGGAGTCGAGGCGCTCGGCCACCCGCTCGTGTCCGGGGTCCGCGGCGCGGGGCTGCTGCTCGGCATCGGCCTGCGGAAGCCGGTTTCCGCGGCGGTCGCGAAGGCCGCGCAGGAAGCGGGCTACCTCGTCAACCCGGTCGCCCCGGACACCGTCCGGCTCGCCCCGCCGCTCGTGCTCGACGAGCAGCAGGCGCACGGCTTCCTCTCCGCCCTCCCGGGCGTGCTCGACTCCACCACCACGAAGGAATCCGACTGATGCCCCGCCATTTCCTCCGCGACGACGACGTCACCCCCGCCGAGCAGGCCGCTCTGCTTGACCTCGCCGACCAGCTGAAAGCTGACCCGCTCGGCACGAAGGCGCTCGCCGGCTCCACGGTGGCCGCGATCTTCGAAAAGAACTCCACCCGCACCCGGTTCTCGTTCGAGGTCGGCATCAGCCAACTCGGCGGGCATCCGGTGATCGTCGACGGCCGTTCGATGCAGCTCGGCCGCGAGGAGACCATCGAGGACACCTCGCGCGTGCTGTCGCGCTACGTCGACGCCGTCGTGTGGCGCACCTTCGCGCAGAAGCGCATCGACTCGATGGCGTCGGTCGCGTCGATCCCGATCGTCAACGCGCTCACCGACGAATTCCACCCGTGCCAGGTGCTCACGGACCTGATGACCATCCGCGAGCGCAAGGGCAAGCTCGCCGGGCTCACGCTCACCTACCTCGGCGACGGCGCCAACAACATGGCGCATTCGCTGCTGCTCGGCGGCACGACGGCCGGGATGAACGTGCGTGTCGTGTCGCCGGAGGGGTTCCAGCCCGACCAGCAGGTGATGCTCGACGCCAAGCAGCGCGGAACCGAAACCGGCGGCAGCGCGACCGTCTACACCGACGCGCACGAGGCCGTCGACGGCTCGGACGTGCTGGTCACCGACACCTGGACGTCGATGGGCCAGGAGAACGACGGCCTCGACCGGGTCGGCCCGTTCCGCGCGCTGCAGATCAACGCCGCGTTGCTGAAGCGCGCCGCCGACGAGGCGATCGTGCTGCACTGCCTGCCCGCGCACCGCGGCTGGGAGATCACCGACGAGGTGCTCGACGGCCCGGCCAGCGCGGTGTGGGACGAGGCGGAGAACCGGCTGCACGCGCAGAAAGCCCTGCTGGTCTGGCTGTTCGGGCAGAACGGCCGATGACCAGCAGCCGGGTCGGGCGCCAGGCGCGGATCACCGAGCTGGTGTCCACGATGGCCATCCGCAGCCAGACGGAGCTCGCGCGGCTGCTCGCCGCCGAGGGGATCGAGGTCACCCAGGCGACGCTGTCGCGCGACCTCGACGAACTCGGCGCGATCAAGCTGCGCGGCGCCGACTCGGGCGCGCCGGTCTACGTCATCCCCGAGGACGGCAGTCCCGTGCGCGGCGTCCAGGGCGGCACCTCGCGGCTGTCCCGGCTGCTCGCCGAACTGATGGTGTCGGCGGACTCGTCGGGCAACCTCACCGTGCTGCGCACGCCGCCGGGCGCCGCGCAGTTCCTCGCGAGCGCGATCGACCGCGCTGCGCTGGAAGAAGTCGTCGGGTCCATCGCGGGCGACGACACGGTTGCGGTGATCGCGCGCGAACCGCTCACCGGACGAGACCTCGCCGAGCGGTTCACCGCGCTCGCCCAAGGTTCGGCGGAAGGAAACGAGCCGTGACCCGGCGGGTCGTGTTCGCCTATCCGGGCGGGCACGGCTCCTCATCCGCGCTGAGTCTCCTCAAGGAACAAGGCGAAGTGGTCGCGGTCGCCGTGGATTTCGGTTCAGGCGACGTGGATCTGTGCGCGCTCCGGCGCCAGGCGATGGCCGGCGGGGCCGCTGAGGTCGTGGTCGCGGATGTCCGCGAGGAGCTCGCGAACAGCTACTGTTTGCTTGCGCTGCAAGCGAATGCGCTGATTCTCGACCGGCACCCGCTGGTCGAAGCGCTGGCCCGGCCGCTGCTGGCAAGCCAGCTCGTCGCGACTGCGAGGGACCGGAACGCCTCCGCCGTCGCACACGGTGGCGGAGACACGTTGTCCAGCATGATCGCGGTACTCGCGCCGGACCTCGAGATCGTGGAACTCGGCGTCCGAGGTAGGCAAGAGTTGTCTACGAGCCGGACTTTGTGGGGCCGGACCGCGGACGACGGTTACCGCTGGACCGAGGACGCCGTAGTGAACCTCGGCATGCCGGACGAGGTCGTCGTCACTTTCGAGCAAGGCGTGCCGGTGGCAGTCGACGGCGAGACGGTCAGCGTCGCCGAGGCGGTGCAGCGGCTCGGACATCGTGCCGGACCACACGGGATCGGCCGGTACGAGGCTTATGACACACCGGGCGCGGCGGCGCTGGTCGCCGCGCACCAGGAGCTGGAATCAGTCACGCTCGACCGTGATCTGGCGAGGTTCAAACGCGGCGTCGACCGGCGGTGGGCCGAACTGGTCCACGACGGATTGTGGTTCTCGCCGCTGCGCGAGCCGCTGGACGCGTTCGTCCGGCGGGCGCAGGAGCGCGTGTCCGGCGAGGTGCGGCTGGTGCTGCACGCGGGCAGCGCGACCGTGGCCGGCCTCCCCGGGAGGCGGCTTCGCCCGGTCGGACGGCGGCACCGCCGCGCGACCGGGCAGACTCCGCTGGGAAACACCCAGCATCCGAGCACCCAGGCGTCCTGAGACGCCGGACGAGAGAGGCAGAACGTGAGCGGGAAAGACCAGCCGGTGCAGCTGTGGGGCGGCCGGTTCGCCAGCGGGCCGGCCGAGGCGATGGCGGCGCTGAGCGCCTCGACCCACTTCGACTGGCGCCTGGCGCCCTACGACATCGCCGGATCGCGCGCGCACGCCCGCGTGCTGAACAAGGCGGGTCTGCTCACCGAAGCGGAACTGACCGGGATGCTCGACGCGCTCGACACGCTGGCGCAGGACGTCGCGTCCGGCGCGTTCACCCCGACGGTCGCCGACGAGGACGTGCACACCGCGCTCGAACGCGGACTGCTCGAACGCGCCGGCGCCGAACTGGGCGGCAAGCTGCGGGCAGGCCGTTCCCGCAACGACCAGGTCGCGACGCTGTTCCGGATGTGGCTGCGCGACGCAGCCCGCCGGGTGGTCGCGGGCACGCTCGACGTGATCGACGCCCTGGTGTCGCAGGCGTCCCGGCACCCGGACGCGATCCTGCCCGGGCGCACCCACCTGCAGCACGCGCAGCCGGTTCTGCTCGCGCACCACCTGATGGCCCACGGCCAGTCGCTGCTGCGCGACGTCTCCCGCCTGCGCGACTGGGACGCCCGCACCGCGGAATCGCCGTACGGTTCGGGCGCGCTGGCCGGTTCGTCGCTCGGCCTCGACCCGGAAGCCGTGGCCGCCGAACTGGGCTTCGACACCAGCGTGGAGAACTCGATCGACGGCACCGCCTCGCGCGATTTCGTCGCCGAGTTCGCGTTCGCCGTCGCGATGCTCGCGGTCAACCTGTCGCGGATCGCCGAAGAGGTGATCATCTGGAACACCGCCGAGTTCGGCTACGTCACGCTGGACGACGCGTGGGCCACCGGCAGCTCGATCATGCCGCAGAAGAAGAACCCGGACGTCGCGGAGCTGACCCGCGGCAAGGCCGGACGGCTGATCGGCAACCTCACCGGCCTGCTCGCCACGCTCAAGGCGCAGCCGCTCGCGTACAACCGCGATCTGCAGGAGGACAAGGAGCCGGTGTTCGACTCGGTCGAACAGCTGGAGCTGCTCTTCCCGGCGATCGCGGGGATGCTCGGCACGCTCACCTTCCACACCGAGCGGCTCGCCGAACTGGCTCCCGCCGGGTTCACCCTCGCCACCGACATCGCCGAATGGCTGGTGCGCCAGGGCGTGCCGTTCCGCGTCGCGCACGAGGCGGCGGGGGAGAGCGTGCGGGTCGCGGAGGCGCGCGGGGCCGGGCTCGACGAGCTGACCGACGAGGAGTTCCAGGCCATCAACCCGGCGCTCACCCCGGCGGTGCGCGAAGTCCTCACCGTCGAAGGCTCGGTGCGTTCGCGCGATGCTCGCGGCGGCACCGCGCCGGACCGGGTCGCCGAGCAGCGGGAGCGCCTGGTCGAGCGCGTCGCGGCGCATCGGCAGTGGCTGAAGTGATCTGTCGCCAGGCCGCTGGTTAGGCTGGCGGCCTGACGAGGGGAGTGCGTGTGGACCGGTTGTTCCGGCGCGAAGAACTGGCACTGGACCCGGTCGACCTGGCTCGGCTGCTGCTCGGTGCCGTCCTCGAGGCCGACGCGCCCGAGGGCCGGGTCGGGGTGCGGCTCGTCGAGGTCGAGGCCTATCGCGGGCTCGACGATCCCGCTTCGCATTGCTACCGCGGGAAAACCCCGCGCAACGCGGTGATGTGGGGTCCGGCCGGGCACCTCTACGTGTACTTCGTCTACGGCATGCACTTCTGCGCGAACGTCGTCGGCACCGAGGACGGCCAGCCGGGCGCGGTGCTGCTGCGCGCCGGCGAGGTCGTCGAGGGCGCGGACATCGTGCGGAAGCGGCGGCCGAACGCGCGCGGCAACGGCGAGCTCGCCAAAGGCCCGGCCATCCTCACCTCTGTGCTGGGTCTCGCCCGCGAGCAGAACGGGCTCGATCTCACCGACCCGGAATCGCCGGTGCGGCTGCTCGCCGGCGAACGCGTGCCCGCCGACAACGTGCGCACCGGCCCGCGCGTCGGCGTCGCGATGGCGATGGACACGCCGTGGCGGTTCTGGATCGACGGCTCACCAGCCGTCTCGACCTACCGCCGCGGCGGGAAACGCCGGCAGGTGCGACCCGCGGGATAGTCGTTTGACCTGGTGGGGGATCATCTACAGGTGTGAGTGAGCACATCCTTGACGAGTTGTCCTGGCGCGGCCTGATCGCGCAATCCACCGACATCGACGCCCTGCGCCGAGAACTCGACCGCGGCCCTCTCACGCTCTATTGCGGCTTCGACCCGACCGCGCCCAGCCTGCACGCCGGCAACCTCGTCCCGCTGCTGATGCTCAAGCGGTTCCAGCGCGCCGGGCACCGGCCGATCGTGCTGGCGGGCGGCGCCACCGGGATGATCGGCGACCCCCGCGACAACGGGGAGCGCACGCTGAACACCCTGGACGTCGTCGCCGACTGGGCCGGGCGGATCCGCGGGCAGCTGGAGCGGTTCGTGGACTTCGACGACTCGCCGACCGGCGCGATCGTCGAGAACAACCTCGACTGGACCTCGAAGCAGAACACGCTGGAGTTCCTGCGGGACGTCGGCAAGCACTTCTCGGTGAACGTGATGCTGAACCGGGAGACGGTCAAGCGCCGCCTCGAGGGCGACGGCATGTCCTACACCGAGTTCAGCTACCTGCTGCTGCAGTCCCAGGACTACCTGGAGCTGTACCGCAAGCACGGCTGCAAGCTGCAGGTCGGCGGCTCGGACCAGTGGGGCAACCTCGTCGGCGGCGTCGACCTGATCCGCCGCGTCGAAGGCGGGACGGCGCACGCGCTGACCGCGCCGCTGGTTACCGACGCCGAAGGCCGCAAGTTCGGCAAGTCCACCGGCGGCGGCGATGTGTGGCTCGATCCGGAGCTGACCTCGCCGTACGCCTGGTACCAGTACTTCGTGAACGTCGGCGACGCTGACGTGCTCCGCTACCTGCGCCTGTTCACCTTCCTCGACCGGGAGGAGATCGAGGCACTCGCGAAGGACACCGAGGAGCGTCCGCACCTGCGCGCCGCGCAGAAGCGGCTGGCCGAGGAGTTCACGAACCTGGTGCACGGCGAGGCCCAGACGCGCCAGGTCATCGCGGCGAGCCAGGCCCTGTTCGGCCGCGGCGAGCTGACCGACCTCGACGGCCCGACGCTCGACGCGGCGATGGCCGAGGTCCCGAACGGCAAGGTCGAGCCCGCGGGCGACGCGACGATCGTCGACCTGCTGCTCGCCGGGGGACTGGTGGACAGCAAGGGCGCGGCGCGGCGCACGGTGAAGGAGGGCGGCGCGTACGTGAACAACGTGAAGATCGCCGACGAGGAGTGGAAGCCCTCGGCTTCCGACGCCCTCCACGGCCGCTGGCTCGTGGTCCGCAAGGGCAAGCGCACGGTCGCCGGCGTCCGCGTCGGGGCCTGATCTCGCCCTCGGCCCGAAACAGGGGGTCTGACCTGCGGGAACGCAGTTAAGGTACCCCCCTGTTTCGGGCCCTGGGAGGGCGTGTAAAGTTCTCCAAGTTGCCAGGGAAACCGGGCGGCCGCCGGGACACGAACCAAGCTCTCGCCTCTAGGGTGATTGAGTGGGTGTCCCACCAAAAACTGCTAGGAATGACCGCTTCGGTCAGGCTCGCCCTCACGGGGTAGGGTTTGGTCCGGGGTGTGTTGCTTGAGAACTCAACAGTGTGCTAGTGAACTAAGCCAGTAGAGCTTATATGAAACCCCCTCGTCGGGGTTTCCTTTGAGAATATTGATTGAGAGTAGTCTCGATCGAACTGTTCATTGTTGGAGAGTTTGATCCTGGCTCAGGACGAACGCTGGCGGCGTGCTTAACACATGCAAGTCGAACGCTGAACCGGTTTCGGCCGGGGATGAGTGGCGAACGGGTGAGTAACACGTGGGTAATCTGCCCTGTACTCTGGGATAAGCCTGGGAAACTGGGTCTAATACCGGATACGACTCTCGGAGGCATCTTCGGGGGTGGAAAGTTCCGGCGGTATGGGATGAACCCGCGGCCTATCAGCTTGTTGGTGGGGTAATGGCCTACCAAGGCGACGACGGGTAGCCGGCCTGAGAGGGTGACCGGCCACACTGGGACTGAGACAC
>NZ_JARACH010000028.1:0-114401 GCF_029087445.1 Amycolatopsis sp. La24 | reverse complement strand
ACCCGCCCCCGGCATCCGATACGTCGGCAACGGCCGACGCCCAGGCACCCGCCCGAAGAAACAACAACCGTCACCGAAGTCCTGACACACCAACCGTCACCCAAGTCCTGATGCGGAACTGTCACCCCTGTCCTGAGACATCACATGTTGATCACTCAGACCCGAGCCGCCCTGCGCCGTTCGGAGGAGCTTCCGCCCAGCGACCAGCGAAACCTTGACACCCGCGAACGGAGAGGGCTAACTTCTGCGCACTCTCAATGGTCTGTCCGCATACCTTTCAGGTGGGTGCCCGATGGATGTCTCCGACCAGCAGACCGGACAACCCGACGAAGACAGCGCTCGCCTGCACGCGCTCGGCTACGCGCAGGAACTCAAACGCACGATGTCGGCGTTCTCGAACTTCGCCGTGTCGTTCACGATCATCTCGATCCTGTCCGGCTGCCTCACGCTGTACGGCTTCGGCATGAAAACCGGCGGCCCGGCGGCGATGATCTGGGGCTGGCCGCTGGTCGGACTGTTCGTGGTACTGGTCGGGCTGGGCATGGCGGAGGTGTGCTCGAGCTACCCGACCGCGGGCGGACTGTATTACTGGGCCGCGAAACTGGCGACCCGCAACGGCCCGGCGTGGTCGTGGTTCACCGGCTGGTTCAACCTGATCGGGCAGATCGCGGTCACCGCGGGCATCGACTTCGGAGCCGCGCTCTTCCTCAACGCGTTCCTCGATCTGCAGTGGGGCTTCAGCGCGACGCCGGGTCACACGATTCTGTTGCTGGCCATCATTCTTGTCGTGCACGGGGTGCTGAACACCTTCGGCGTGCGAGTGGTGGCGGTGCTGAACAGCGTCAGCGTGTGGTGGCATCTCGTTGGCGTGCTGGTGATCGTGGGCGTGCTCGTGTTCGTGCCGGCGAAGCATCAGGAAGCGTCGTTCGTCTTCGGCAGCTTCGTGAACCAAACCGGCTGGGGTTCCGCGCCATACGTGTTCTTGCTCGGCTTGCTGCTGGCGCAGTACACCTTGACCGGCTACGACGCCTCGGCACACATGACGGAGGAAACCAAGAACGCCGCGAAAGCGGGCCCGCGCGGAATCATCAACTCGATCCTCGTGTCACTGGTCGCGGGCTGGATCCTGCTGATCGGCCTGACCTTCGCGATCCAGGACTACGACGGAGCCGTCAACTCGGCGACCGGCGTCCCGCCAGCCCAGATCTTCATCGACGCGACCGGCGCGGTGACCGGAAAATTCCTGCTCCTGATCTGCATCGGCGCCCAACTGTTCTGCGGCATGGCCTCCGTGACCGCGAACTCCCGCATGATCTACGCCTTCGCCCGCGACGGCGCGATCCCGGGTTCGAAGATCTGGCACAACATCAACAAACGAACCCAAACCCCAACCAACGCAGTATGGCTGGCAGCAGGCGGCGCACTGGTACTAGCGCTGCCGTACCTGTGGAGCGCGACGGCTTACGCAGCAGTCACCTCGATCGCGACGGTGGGCTTGTACGTCGCGTACGTGATACCGGTCTTCCTCCGCGTCCGCCGCGGCGACAGCTTCGAGAAGGGCCCATGGAACCTGGGCCGCTGGGGCAAACCCATCGGCATCGTCGCGACGGTGTGGGTCGTGGTGATCTTCGTGCTCTTCATGCTGCCCCAAGCAAGCCCGATCACGGTCGACACGTTCAACTACACGCCGATCGCCTTCCTGGTAGTCCTGGGCGGAGCAGCCCTGTGGTGGGTGTTGTCGGCACGGAAGTGGTTCACCGGCCCGAAGGTGCAAGGTTCGGCGGAGGAATTGGCTGCGGTGGAAAAGGAACTGAAGGAACTCGGCTAATCCGGAGGGCTCTCGGGACGGACGACCGCTCTCCACCCGGCGCCGTCCCGTCCGACGCGGCTCACTTCGGCGGCGCTCCGTTCGGCAGGACTGCCTTCGGCGACACTCCCTCCGGCAGGGCTCTGTTCGGCATGGCTCCGTTCGGCGGCGCGCCCTTCGGCAGCGCTCCGTTCGGCGGGGCACCCTTCGGCAGCGCTCCCTTCGACGATGCTCTGTTCGGCAGGGCTCCCTTCGGAGGCGCTCCCATCGGCAGGGTTCCGTTCGGCGACGCTCTGTTCGGCGGTGCTCCACGTTCGTCCGGCACCGCTCCGCTCGACAACACTCCGAGGTCGGCTGCGCGGTCGTCCGATGCCGCGCCACCCGGCACCGCTTGGTCCTGCATCTCGCCATTCAGCGGCGGTGCGTTCGGCGGCGGTGCGTTCGCCAATGCTCCACCGTCGTCCGGCATCACTCCACCCGGCGGAGTTGGTCCCGCATCGCTTCGCCGCCGAACACCTGACCGGAGTCCGCGAGCAGACCCAGCCGTTCGCCGAACCATCGCGCACCGACCACGAGCCCGTCCCGCGGTGAGGTGAACCGACCGCAACCACGTCGCAGCGTCCGTCTGCCCGGCTTCCTCAGCGCCGCATGTCCGCCATTCACGCGGTGCCGTCAGGCGACCTCGCCCGTCGCTGCCCCGACCTCCGAACCGTCTACCGACCGCCGACCCCGGCCACCTGCCTCCGCGGCAACACCACGCAGCAAGTCCGAGCCCACGACCCTTCCGGAGGCATCCCGCACCCCAACCATCGCCGCCCCCAACCACCGCGGCCACCCGCCGTCAAAACCGTGGGCGCTGCCCTCCAAGTAGCAAGCCCGGCACCCTCCACCAATCCACGCCCACCGACCACCGCCGAACCCGGCACCGCCGCACCGGAAAGCGCCATGCCCATCCCACTCGCCAACGCTCCACGCGGCCCGCCAAACAAGCCGCCCACCACCCACCCATCCGCCTCACCCCGAAGGGAGTCCGACACGAACCCACACCATCCGCGCCTCGTCTGATCCATGAGTCAAGATGCGAAGCATGGAGACCTTGACGCTGGTCGGCGTGCTCGCCGGGTCGCTGGGGCTGACCGCGGTCGCTCGGCGGTTCAACCTGTCCGCGCCGCTGCTCATCGTGGTGGTCGGGCTGGGGATCGCGTTGATTCCCGGCGTTCCGCGGGTCGAGCTGGAGCCCGAGCTGATCCTGACCGTCGTGTTGCCGCCGTTGCTGTACTCGACGTCGCTGGAGAGTTCGATCTCCCACTTTCGTGCGAACTTGCGGCCGATCATCACGCTCGGCGTGCTGCTCGTGGTGGCCACCGCGTTCGTGATCGCGTTCGTCGTGCACCTGCTGCTGCCTGATTTGCCGTGGGCGTCGGCGCTGGTGCTCGGGGCGGTCGTGTCTCCGCCGGATGCCGTGACCGCTGTCGCGATCGGGCGGCGGCTGGGGTTGCCGCGCGGGGTGATGACGGTGCTCACCGGCGAGAGTCTCGTCAACGACGCGGCGGCGCTCACGCTGTACAAGGTCGCGCTCGCGGCGGTGGTCGGGACGGCCGGGTCGCTCGGGCACGGGTTCGCGGTTTTCGCCGTCGCGACGGTGGTCGGCATTCTGGTCGGGCTGGTCGCGGGCGGGGTCGTCGAGGTGATCCGCACGAGGCTGGACGATCCGCTGCTCGAATCGGCGTTCGGGATCGTGGTGCCGTTCGCGGCGTACGTCACCGCCGAACACCTGCATCCGTTCGGGGCCGAGTTCAGCGGGTCCGGGGTGCTGGCGGTCGTCACGGCCGGGTTGTTCCTCGGGCATCGGTCGCTGCGGGCGTCGCCGGCGACGCGGGTGCAGGACCGGTCTGTCTGGGCGTCGATCGACGTCATGCTCGAGGCGCTGGTGTTCGCCTTGATGGCGCTGCAACTGCCGTTCGTGCTTGACGGGGCGCAGCATGCTGCGCGGGACAACGGGACGCTCGCGTTGTCGGCGATCGTCGTGTTGCTCGCCACGATGTTCGTGCGGATTCCGGCTGTCTTCCTGTCCAGCTATCTGCCGCGGTCGCTGCAACTGCTCAGACGTACTCGGCACGATCCGCCCGCTTGGCGGTCGCTCGCGGTGATTTCCTGGACCGGCATGCGCGGCGTCGTCACCATCGCCGCCGCGTCTGGGGTGCCTGCGGATACGCCTGGTCGCGCGGAGATTCAGCTGTTCGCGTTCGCCGTCGCGGTCGGGACTGTGCTGATCCAGGGGCTCACGCTGCCTCCACTGATCCGGCTGCTCAAAGTCCAGGATCCGGACGAGGACGCGCGCGACCAGGCCGAGGAGCTGGCCGCGCGCAAGGTCGCGCAGAAGGCCGCGCACGAGCGGTTGCGCGAGCTTGCTCGCGACCAACTGTCCACTTTGGACATGGAGCCGGAGAAGATGAAGCGGCTCGAGCAACGGCTGGAACGCGTGGTGGACACCCGTTATCGGTTCGCGCAGGCCGCGATCACGCTGTCCGGGGAGGAGCGTCGTGACAGTCCGCAGGCGCAGTTCGCCAAGGCGCGGCGGGAACTCCTCATCACCCAGCGGGCGGCGATGATTGAGGAGAACCGCGCCGGACGCCTTGACGACGATGTTCTGCAGAAGGTCCTGCGCGAACTCGATCTGGAGGAAATGTCCGTAACGACAACCCTTACGAACCGGATGAGTTGAGCTCGCCGGTCAGCCGCCAAGTCCGCCGTCGGTCTTCGTCGGTGTGCAGGGCGGTCTGGGTGAGCAGCACGTCGGTCGCGCCGGCGTCGAAGTAGCGCTGCACCCCGGCGGCGACGGTCTCCTCGTCGCCGATCAGCACCAATTCCGCCGCGTTTTCGACGCCACCCTCCTTCAGGATGCGCTGGTACGACGGGATCGAGCCGTAGAACCCGAGTTGCTGTGCCGCGATTTCGCGCACCGCGTCGACGTCGCTGGTCACCACGGCCGGGACAGCCGCGATCACCCGCTTGCCCGGGCCGATCCCGGGCACGATCAGGTTCGCGATAGCCCGCGGGCTGGCCAAGTACGGCAGCGTGCCGTCGGCCAGTTCCCCGGTGACGCGCAACGCCTGCGGGCCCATCGCGGCGACGAGCACCGACACCGGGGTGGCTGACGCCGGCTCCGGCAGGTGCGCCTCCACCGTCGAGCCGGTGAAGTCGACCTGTTCTCCGGCGAACAGCGCCCGCAAGACAGTCAGGTATTCGCGCAGGTGCCGCACCGGCGGCGGATACGGCGTGCCGTAGACGGGTTCGAGGAAGTTCTTCGCGCCAAGGCCGATGCCTAGCGTGAACCGCCCGCCGGACGCCTCGCTCGCGGTGCGTGCGGCGGCCGCCAAGACCAGCGGGTGTCGCGGATAGATCGGCACGACGGAGGTGCCGATCTCAACTCGCGACGTCACCTGGCCCGCCAGCGCGGCCACCGCCAGCGCGTCGGGGCCCCAGGGCAATTGGGCGAACCAGATCGACGCCGCGCCCGCCTCCTCCGCCTCCCGCGCCTGGTCCAGCACTTCGGTCACGGTGATGTTTTCCCGCGGAAGGGCGGGCAAAGTCAGTCCGACGCTCATGCCTTCAAATTATTCAGGCGCACCACCGGTTTCTCACCAGTCGAAACAACCGCGCGGCTTTGTGCCAGCCGGATTCTCAGCCGACGAGAGCCCCTGTCCGTCGACCGGGCCGGCCCGCACCCTGGACGCCCGACGATTCCAGGAGGAACGATGTCACTGACCGACGTCATCGACGGCACCCGCCAGGCCGTGCGGACGGACCGGCACAACGCGGCGGTGTCGTTCAGCGTCGACCACGCGCTGGCCGCGAACACCGCGACCGTGGTGGACGTCCGGGTCCGCGACCACGCGTTCACCGTCGACGAACCGCCCGCGCTCGGCGGCACCGACCAGGCGGCGAACCCGGTCGAGTACGCGCTGGCCGCGCTCGGGTCCTGCCAGGTGATCACGTACCAGTTCTGGGCCGCGCGCCTCGGCATTCCGCTCGACGCGGTGCGCGTCAAAGTGGACGGCGACCTGGACCTGCACGGCTTCTTCGGCTTCGACGAATCGACCCGCCCCGGCTTCAGCGACGTACGGGTGTCCGTGGAACTCGACGGTCCGGCCGGACCCGAGGCCTACGAACGACTCCGTAGCGCGGTGGACGAGCACTGCCCGGTGCTCGACCTGTTCCGCAACCAAACCCCAGTAACCACAACGGTTCGCTAAACAAAACGGCCAGGCCGGTACGAAACCAGCCTGGCCGCTCCACCGAAAAGATCAGGCGAACTCGTGCCGCACGATCGTCTGCTCCCGCCCGGGGCCGACGCCGATCGCCGAGACCCGCGCGCCCGACAGTTCCTCGATCCGCTCGACGTAAGCCCGCGCGTTGGCGGGCAGCTCGTCGTACGTGCGGCAGTTCGAGATGTCCTCGAACCAGCCCGGCAGCTCTTCGTAGATCGGGACCGCGTGGTGCACGTCGGTCTGGGTCATCGGCATGTCCGAGGTGCGGAAGCCGTCCACCTCGTAGCCGACGCACACCGGGACCTTCTCCAGGCCGGACAGCACGTCCAGCTTGGTCAGGAAGTAGTCGGTGATGCCGTTGACCCGCACCGCGTAGCGGGCGATCACCGCGTCGAACCAGCCGGTGCGCCGGGAGCGGCCGGTGGTGACGCCGAACTCGCCGCCCTGCTTGCGCAGGTACTCGCCGGACTCGTCGTCCAGTTCGGTCGGGAACGGGCCGGAGCCGACACGCGTCGTGTAGGCCTTCAGGATGCCCAGCACGGTCGTGATGCGGCCCGGGCCGATGCCCGAGCCCGCGCTCGCGCCGCCGGACGTCGGGTTCGACGACGTGACGAACGGGTACGTGCCGTGGTCCACGTCGAGCAGCGTGCCCTGCGAGCCCTCCAGCAGCACCGTCTCGCCGCGCTCCAGGGCCTGGTTCAGCTGCAGCCGCGTGTCGGCGATGCGGTGCGCGAACTTCTCGCCCGCCGCGAGGACCTCGTCGGCGACCTGGTCGGCGTCGAGCGCCTTGCGGTTGTAGACCTTGACCAGCACCTGGTTCTTGAACTCCAGTGCCGCCTCGACCTTCTGGCGGAAGATCTTCTCGTCGAGCAGGTCCTGCACGCGGACGCCGACACGGGCGATCTTGTCCTGGTAGCACGGGCCGATGCCGCGGCCGGTGGTGCCGATCTTGCGGCTGCCGAGGTAGCGCTCGGTGACTTTGTCGATCGCCACGTGGTACGGCATGATCAAGTGCGCGTCGGCCGAGATCAGCAGCTTGCTGGTGTCGACGTCGCGCTCCTCGAGACCCGCCAGCTCGTCCAGCAGGACGCCGGGGTCGATGACCACGCCGTTGCCGATGACGTTCGTCACGCCCGGCGTCAGGATCCCCGACGGGATGAGGTGCAGCGCGAAGTTCTCGCCGTTCGGCAGCACGACCGTGTGGCCCGCGTTGTTGCCGCCCTGGTAGCGGACGACCCACTGGACGCGGTCGCCGAGCAGGTCGGTGGCCTTGCCCTTGCCCTCGTCCCCCCACTGGGCACCGATCAGCACGATGGCCGGCATGTGACACTCCAGGTGTTCGGCAATAGGAATAGTGACCCCGGACGGGGACACGGGTGGCGCTGGTAAATGCCGGTGCATGACTTTAACGGAGGACGCCGGAGTGCGCGGAATAGTGGTGGCCTGCGGCGCCGCGGCGGATCTCCCCGCGCGGCTCGGCGACGTCCCGCTGGTGCACACCGGGCACCGTCCTGGCAAGGCGGAAATCGACCCCTTGCTGGGGGAACACGACCGGCTCGTCGTGCTGGGCTCCGACGCCGACCTCGCCGCCGTGGTGGTGCGTCTCATGCGCCGCGAAGTCCTCCCGGGCGTGTCCGTCGGTTTCGTGGCCACCGAGTCCGGCTCTCGCGTTTCCGCGCACTGGCGGCTGCCCGCGGACCCGGACGAGGCGTTCGCGCTCGCTTGGAAGGGTGAGGACGCCGAAACCTCCCTCGTGCGCGACGACACCGGCGGCGTACTCCTCGGGCACGCGACCCTGCGCGATGTCAAGGGCCAGGCGTATTGCGACGAACAGGTGGCTTTCGACGGTTCGGTTTCCGGCATCGAGGTCGCACCGGACGACTCAGGGGTGACCGCCCGAATCACCCGCGGCAAGCTCGTCAAACGGTCCTCGACGTTCCGCGGCCGCGCCTTCCAGCTCGGCTGCCTGCCGACGTCTTCGCTGGTCATCGACGGTGTACCGCAGGAGCGCGAGGTCACCCGGCGGACCTGGTACCGGCACACAGTCGATCTTCGGGCGGTCCGCGGCTGACCCGATAGCGCCGGGCGGGGTTTAAGCGAACTGGGACTCTCGGTGACTTTCCGTTTACAGAAGGTCGGTTAGCTGTCACCTGACGGTGTTGCGCACGCCACTTTCGTGGTCAAAGGTGAATCAGTCCCGCATCTGACCAGGAAGGCAGCAATATGCCGACCACACGTACAGTTCGCAACTCCTTGACCGTCCTGGCCGGCGTCGCGCTGCTCGGCTCGGTCACGGTCGGCGTCGCCGACGCCACCCCGCCGGGCATCCCGTCGGCGGACACCGCGAAGAGCCAGCTCGCCGACCTCACGGTGAAACCGGACGGCTCGCAGGACGGCTACAGCCGCGACAAGTTCCCGCACTGGATCGACCAGGGCAACAGCTGCAACACGCGCGAGATGGTGCTCAAGCGCGACGGCACGAACGTCCAGGTCGGCTCCGACTGCTATCCGACGTCCGGGAAATGGACCTCGCCGTACGACGGGGCGACCTGGAGCTCTCCGTCCGATGTGGACATCGACCACGTGGTGCCGCTCGCCGACGCGTGGCGCACCGGTGCCTCGTCCTGGACCCAGGACCAGCGTCAGGCCTACGCCAACGACCTGTCCGACCCGCAGCTGATCGCGGTGACCGACAACGTGAACCAGGAAAAGGGCGACAAGTCGCCGGACCAGTGGAAGCCGCCGTCCACCGGCTACTGGTGCACCTACGCCAAGATGTGGGTGACGGTCAAGTACAAGTTCAAGCTCACCGTGAATTCGGCGGAGAAGTCTGCGCTGACGGACATGCTGGGCCGCTGCTGACTCGATCGGCCCTACCGCGGGCACCGCTGCCGTCCTATGGTCCGAACCTATGCGGAAGATCACGGCGGCGGTGCTGGCGGTGCTCCTGGTGCTCTGCGGAGCAGCCCCGGCGACGGCGGCGACCGGACGCAGAGTCGTTGTGTACTACCAAACAACGCACCAGAACGGGTCGTACATCTCCCCGTTGGGGCTCACCGACCACGACGCTGGCGTCACTGATGTGATCGTCGGAGCCGTGCATCTCAACGACGGCGGAACCATGACGCTCAACGACGACCCGCCGTCGGACGCCAAGTTCACGCAGATGTGGGCCGATCTCGCCACGATGCAAAGCAAAGGCGTGCACGCACTCGCCTTCGTCGGCGGCGCGGCGAAGGGCAGCTTCCAGCGCCTAGAGCAGGACTTCGACACCTACTATCCGTTGCTGCGCAACCTGATCCGCGACCATTCGCTGTCCGGCATCGATCTCGACGTCGAAGAACAGATGTCGAACGACGCGCTGAACCGGGTGATCGACGCGCTGCGGGGCGACTTCGGCCCGGACTTCCTGATCACCCTCGCGCCGGTCGCGACCGAACTCAGCGGCGGAGGCGGTCTTTCCGGGCTCGACTACGACCGGCTCTATCGCGAGCGCGGCGACCAGATCTCCTGGTTCAACGCCCAGTTCTACTGCGGCTGGGGTTCGCTGGCGGACACCTCGGGCTACGACCAGATCATCAATCACGGCGTCGTCCCGGCGAGCAAGGTGGTCGCCGGAACGGTCACGAATCCCGCTAACTGCAACGGTTACGTCGACATGCCGACGCTGAAGAACACCGTCGGCAGCCTCGTCCAGAAGTACTCGGACTTCGGCGGCATCGACGGCTGGGAGTACTTCAACTCGCTGCCCGGCGACACCGCCGCACCGTGGGAATGGGCGCAGCAGATCGCGCCGACGGTCAAGGGTTAGCCAGCCGCAGGATTTCCCTTGCCAGCGCGTCGTTCTGCCGGAATGAAATCGCGTTCGTGCGCGGCCGGGTGAAGGCTCCCGCCGAACGGACGCTCGTGTGCGGACCCACCGCGAACCGTCGCGGATGCACCCCTCCGTCCACAGTGACCAGTCGGAAGTCGCTGAGCGTCGTGGCGATCCGCCCGGACGGCAACGTCGCACCGTCGACATCCGGCACGGTTTCCTCGACCAGCGCGCCAGAGTCCCGTAGGTTGCGCAACAGCGGATCGGACACTCGCGGCACGCTCGCGTCCGGCAGGCGCGCCTCGATCAACGTGCGTGCGGTGACAGTGTCCGGGTGGCTGACGCTCGACGCGACGAACGTCCCGGTCGTCTCGTCGGCGGCGATCGAGATGTCCGCACCGAGGAACGACACGACGCCAGCGTCCTCGAGGGCGAGCAGCTCTTCGAGCCGACGCGGCGGCGGGCCGCTTGCGTAGTAAGAGAAGAAGCCGTGGAACCAGCCATCCATATCGGACACTTGAGACGCGGCGGTCAGCCGTCCGGTCGCGAGCAGCGTGGGCAATTGGCTGACCACTGACAGCAGGGCCAGGAACGCGCCGAGGTCCGCACTGTGGTGCACGTCGGCCCGGCGCGCGAGGTCGGACTCAATGTATTTCCGCACCGCTTTCCCGAATTCCTCGCCGGAATCGAACCGGCGGCCCGAGAACGGACGGTCCAGCCGCTCCAGGTCGAGCCGATCTTCTAGCGCTGGCACCGCGTCCGCGATTAGCGCGTCCATTTCGGACGACAACCATGGCAGGTCGGCGAATTTGTCTGCGAACACTGCGAAATCCATGCGCACGCGATCCGGATGTCCGGTGAACAGCTCGGTGTAATACGCCCAGGCGAGTTCTTTCGCGATGAGCGGCCACACGTCCGCGCGGAAGTCGAGCGGCCCGGTCAACCCGTCGATGGCTCGCTTGTCAAAGAATCTGGGCAGCTGCAACGGTTTCCCGCGCAACCGGTAGCCGGTCTTCGCGTGATACGGCACCCCGCGCCGGGAACCGACGTGCAACACCGGCTCGGCACCGCTCGGGTGGTAGCGCAGTCCGCCGCACGGCAGCTCCTCGAACCGGCCGCCGCGCCCCTCCGTGAGCAACAGCATCAGGTCCACGAACGCGAGGCCAAAACCGCGCACTAGCACCGGTTCTCCGGCAGGCACCGCGGAGTAGTCGACGTCCGCGGTGTAGCCAGCGGGGTAGTAGGACAGTTCGTGTTGCTCGGCGAATGCCTCCAGTTCGCGTTCGCGAGAATCGGGCACCGCGTCGAGGTGGCCGACAGTCAGCACCACGGCGTCGGCGGACACGGTCGTGCCGTCGGAAAGCCGAACGGTCTCGTCGTCGTCAATGCTCTCCGCCGTGGCGAGATGCTCGACCACCGTGATGCCGGGCGGCAATTCGGCCACCACCTTGCGGTAGAACCACTCCAGGTACCGGCTCTGCAGCCGCCGGGTCGGAAAATCCGTGGAGGCGAGGGATTCGAACTCGGCGCGGACGTCGTCCGGCACCGGATAGTCGAGGGTCCCCGCGCGCACCTGCCGCACCCACTCGATCAGCGACGGACCCGGCCGCACCGGACCGTCGATCCGGACGGAGTCGTCGGTGAACACGGTGACGTCCTCGGGCATCGAGTTCATCCGCAGCAGCGGCGACTGCTCGTACCGCCACACCCGGCCGGGGCCGGGCGGGAACGGGTCGATGAGGTGGACTTCGATCCGCCGGTCGCCGAGCAGGCCGGAGGCGCTCGCGGACAGCCGTTCGAGGACGCCGACCCCGCGAGGTCCGGCGCCCACGATGGCGAGCGTGAACGTCGGGAGAGCCGTCACTCGGGCGAAGCTACGCGGCTGGGCGCCTCCGCGGCGGCCGTTCCACACTGCGGACGGACAACCCGAAAGGATGTGTCACAAACCACAAAGATCGAAACGTCCCCGGCGGAGAGTGCGGAGCGCTATCGTCTGGACACGTGGCGAACTGACCGTGACCTGTCGGATACCGGCGAAAGAACCTAGAGAATCACCAACAGTCACGAGACACTGAGCTTGACAACTCACTTCGTGTGACCGGCCCGTGACCAGGAGGATCTAGGGTCACCCGTTGGTCACTAGTGCGGCACAGTCCGCACACAGCAGCGGGGAGAACACGCATGACGACAGCACCACACCGGGTCACGTTCCGCGAGGTGTTCGGAGTCGCCGAGTTCCGCGCGATGTGGTTCGGCGAACTGCTGTCGATCGCCGGTGACCAGCTGGCCAGGGTCGCGTTGTCCGTCCTCGTCTACGCCAACACCGGTTCGGCGACGCTGACCGGCCTCACCTACGCGCTCACGTTCTTCCCGTCGCTGCTCGGCGGCATCTTCCTCACCGGATTCGCCGACCGCTTCCCGCGCCGGGCGGTCATGGTCACCGTCGACCTCACGCGCGCGGTGCTGATTCTGTGCGTAGCCATTCCCGGACTGCCGTTCTGGGCACTATGCGTGCTCGTCGGCTGTGTTTCACTCCTGAATCCGCCGTTCAAGGCGTCTCAGCTGGCGTTGCTCCCGCAGGTGCTCGAAGGCGACCGGTTCGTGGTCGGCATGGGCATCCGGAGCATGACCGTCCAATCCGCGCAGCTGCTCGGTTTCGCCGGCGGCGGCGCGCTGCTGCTCGCGATGGACGCCCGCCTCGCCCTGGTGCTCGACGCGGGCACCTTCGTGCTCTCCGCGCTCTTCCTCCGCTTCGGGCTGAAGGCCCGCCCCGCGGCGGCCAGCGGCGAAAAGCGCAAGCCGTTCTTCTCCTCGCTGAGCGCGGGCGGCCGCGTCGCCTTCGCGACCACGGCGTTGCGTTCCTTGATGGTCTTCACCTGGCTCGCCGGGCTGATGCCGGTGTACGAGGGCATCGCCGCGCCGTACGTCGCTTCGTCGGGCGGCGGGTCCGAGATGATCGGTTTCCTGCTTGCCGCCGACCCGGTGGGCAGCGTGATCTTCACGTTCATCTACACGCGCTGGGTGCCCGCGGCGATCCGGCCGAAGCTGATCGGCCCGATGACCGCGCTCGCCGCGATCCCGCTGCTGCTCTGCTTCCTGCAGCCGGGGCCGATCGTGTCGGTGGTCCTGTTCGTGATCTCCGGCGGCTTCGGCACGATCGCGCTGCTGCAGGCGACGGCGTCGCTGACGGTTGCGGTCCCGGACGAGAGCCGGGCGCAGACGATGGGGCTGTCGAACACCGGATTGACCACGACGATGGGCGTCACTCCGCTGATCGGCGGGGCCATCGCGGACCACGTGAGCGCCCAGACGACGGTCGGGATCTTCGGATTGGCCGGCCTGCTGATCACGATTCCGCTCGCCATCGCGTGGCAGCGCACCTTTTCCAGGCAGGCCGAAGACGGGTCAGCGAAGGAAGCCACACGCGCCGAACATGCCTGAATACCCCGACATGCCCCGCGCGTGAGGCTCTGACCTGCGCGACCTTGCGGTGCTGCTACGCGGTCACTGTTCCTTGCTGCGCATCGCTGGTCACCCTTCATCCGGCGTGTTCGGGAAAAATGTACACACCTAAGGCCCTTGTGGACAGGCGGCAAACGGTCTGAAACTGTGAGTAAGGCGAGTGTCACTGGAGATCCGCGCAAGACCCGGGGGGAAGAATGGTCACATTGGGGGAATTTTCTGGTCTGGGGCTGCGCGATGCGGTTTCCCGGTGGTCGCTCTGGTCCCGGCCGCGGCAGTGGGTCGCGGTCACGCTGACGAGCATGGCCGTCACGGTGGTGCTCACCGTGGTCAGCGCGCTGGTGTTCCCGGTCAGCCTGAGCCAGATCGGCATCCTCGGCATGCTCGCCGGACTCGCGATCGCGCAGACCGAGGTCACGCGCCAGATCGAGCGGCAGCGCCGGATGCTGAGCCAGGGCCCGCACATCACGGTGACCTCGGTGTGGCTGCTTCCGGCGGCGCTGCTGGTGCCGCCGCAGCTGGTGGCCGCGCTGGGCGTGATCATCTACGTCTACCTGGCGTTCCGCAGCTGGAACGGCACGCGCCCCGGTGAGGCGCACCGCGTCGCGGCCAACGCGACCACGATGATCCTGTCCGGCTTCGGCGCCGCGCTGGCCGGACACCTCGCGGACGGCCACAGCGTCACCACCGTGGTGGCGGGCGCGCTCGGATATTTCCTGGTCAACACCGCGCTGACCGGCCTTGGCCTGTTCCTGACCGATCCGGCGAAGGCGACGGCCGAATCGTGCCTCGGCACGATGGACGACAACCTGCTGGAATTGGCGACCCTGTGCGTCGGCGGGCTGCTCGTGATGGTGCTGAGCCACGAACCGCTGCTGTCGGTGCTGGTGATCCTGCCGCTGTACGTGCTGCAGCGCTCGATGCTGATCAAGCGGCTCGAGGAACTCGCGACCACGGACCAGAAGACCCAGCTGCTCAACGCCACCACCTGGCAGGACGGCGCGCAGCGCGAGATTTCCCGTGCCGAGCGCGAGAACGGCAGCTTCGGCGCGCTGATGATCGACCTCGACCACTTCAAGCGGATCAACGACACGTTCGGCCACCTCGCGGGCGATGACGTGCTCAAAGCCGTTGCCGCCGTGGTGAAACAGGAGACGAGGGCACACGACCTCGTCGGCCGGTTCGGCGGCGAGGAGTTCGTGGCGCTGCTGCCGTCGACGTCGAAGGAAGACGCGATCGTGACGGCGGAACGGATCCGGCAGCGGATCAGCGAACTGGTGATCCCGACGCAGACGAACGAAGGCGAGTCGGTCTCGATCGAGAACCGGACCGCGTCGATCGGGGTAGCCGCGTTCCCGCTGGACGGGACGAGCATCGAGGAAGTGATGGCCGCGGCGGACGCGGCGGTGTATGCGGCGAAGAACAGCGGCCGCAACCGGGTCGTCGGCTCGGTAACCCCGACCCGGGAACTCGCGGCAGTCGCCTGACGACCTCGGACCCGGCCGGCACCCTCCCCCGGCCGGCCGGGTCCATCCTTCGTCAGCTTCGGGATTTCCGACATGGAACCTGTGCCGCTCACCGAGATCCGCCCGGCCCGCGACGACGAACTCGCCGCCGTCGCCGCGTTGCGCTGGCGGTGGGTCGCCGACCAGAGCGGTCCGCTGCCCCAGGATCAGGACGATTTCGTCCACGAGTTCGCCGCCTGGGCCCGTGCGCACGCCGAAACGCATCGCTGTCTGGTCGCGGTGCGGGACGAGCACGTGCTCGGCATGGCGTTCCTCGCGCTGACCCCCAGAGTGCCGACACCCCAAGACTTTTCGCGGATCTGCGGCGACGTGCAATGCGTCTACGTCGTGCCGGAAGCACGCGACAGCGGCGTCGGCGGGCTGCTGATCGAGGCGACGCTGCGGCTGGCCGCGGAATTCGGACTGGAGCGGGTGACCGTGCATTCCTCGGATCGCGCGATCGCGGCCTACCTGCGGCACGGGTTTTCGGTGTCGAAGAACCTGCTGCAAGCCGAACTGCGGATCGCCGTCGACGTTCCGGCTAACCGAGCATATTCCTAGGCCCCTCCGACTTTTGCCGCTGCGCGATCTCCCTGAACTCCTGCGCGGTGCGCTGCACGAACGCCGCCGACGCGCGGGAGTCCAGGGAGATTTCGCGGACCCGGTCCGCGACCTCGCAGTACGTCTCGGTCCCCTCGTCGAGGAGGAAGGCACCCGCGTGCTGGTGCTCGAAATAGACGATCGGGTCGCCGACCTCCACGTGGTACACGCAAAACCGGCCGGCCAGACCCGGATGCCCGCCGATGCCCGCGGGCACGACGCGGACCGACAGCTTCGCCGACGTCGCCATGAGGTCGGCGAGGAAACGCAGCTGCCGGGCCATCGTCGCGGGTCCGCCGACCGGATTGCGCAATGCTGCCTCGCCCAGCAACACCTCACACCGGATCGCGCCGGGACCGACCACGAGCGGACGGCGCATCATCCGGATCTCCGCCTGGCGTTCCGCGTCCTGCACCGGCAGTCCGTCGGCGAGGAACAGCGCCCGCGCGTAATCCGGGATCTGCAGCAGTCCCGGCACGAGCATCGGCTGCCATTCGACGACCGACGTCGCGGCGCGTTCGCAGGCGAGCAGCCCGCCGAGGTGGTCCGGGTCGGACTGCTTGCCGCGGGCGACCCAGCCCGGTTCGGCGGTGCCGCGCGCCAGTTGCAGGATCCGTTGTTTCTCCGCACCCACGACGCCGAGCGCGCCGAGGATGCCCGCGACGTCCTCGAGCGCGGGAACCCGTTGTCCCAGCTCCCAGTTCGACACCAACGCGGGGTTGGTGCCGACTCGCCGGGCGAGTTCGCGCAGTCCGAAACGGGCGTCGATCCGGGCCTCGCGCAGCGCGGTGCCGAGGGTGCGGATCCGGGGGGTGAGCATGGCCGTGCCTCGCATGGCCGTCTTTGTAGGTGTCACCAAATGCGAACACCTCTAGCTGTCACCCGAAGGTGGGCAACCGGCCCGGTCGCGCCCGGGTTTTCGCCGGGGCGCGACCGGCGCGGGGTCACTTCAGGCCGGTCACTTCAGGCCGGTCGCCTCGGCCGCGGCCGGGTCGGAGTCGGCGAGGAAGGTCTTGCAGCGCTCGTACTCCTCGGACTCGCCGATCCGGCCCGCGGCGGTGCCGAGCACCGCGAGCGCGCGCAGGAAACCCTGGTTCGGCCGGTGCGCCCACGGCACCGGGCCGAAGCCCTTCCAGCCGGCGCGGCGAAGCTGGTCGAGGCCGCGGTGGTAGCCGGTGCGGGCGTAGGCGTAGGCGTAGGCGGCGACGGTCTCGCCGTCGGCGAGCGCGCGTTCGGCGAGCGTGGCCCAGGCCTCGCTGTAGTCGGGGTGCTCGGCGGCCACGGAGGACGGGTCCGTCCCGGAATCGAGCGCGGCCTGCGCTTCGGTGTGCTCGGGCAGCAGCGTGGGCTCGGGGCCCAGCAGGTTGTGCGTCATGCCGCCATTGTGCCCACGATGCTCCCGGCTCAGAGGAACAGGCTGGTCAGCACGCCTCCGCCGGCCAGAACGAGTGCTGCGATCAGCACGGCGGCGACAGCTCGTTTCGGCATCATGGGCCGACACCCTGCCGTGCCGGGCGGCGCGAGGGCAAATCCGCCACCCGTAGGGGTGAACCCCGGTTTTTGCCCCTTCTCCCGCCGCGTCCCCTTGCGGCAGGGAATGATGGCGCCTATGACGAAGGCGGTTGAAGACGTCGCCGGCCCCGCGGTCCCGCGCGGACCAGTGGGCAAGACCAGGCTTTTCTTCGCGACGCACTGGCACCGCGGCGCACCCGGGGCACCGACGCCGGCGTGGGTGCTGCGGTTCTGTTACGGCATGTGGCTGACCGCGTTCGCGTTCAAGCTCGTCGGGTCGTCGTGGGACATGTCGTGGCACTTCAAGTGGCTGCGCGACGACCTCGCCCCGCCGCACCTGATCAACACCGTCGGCACGGTGATCATCGTCGTGCTGGTGGCGATCCACAGCTACACCGGTCTCGGCTGCGACCGGCGCTCGCTGCGGCTCATGCAGGCCGGGCTGATCGTGTTCCTGGTCGCCGCGCCGCTCGACGTGATCAACCACCGCGTGAACGGCCTCGACCTGACCGCGTGGAGCCCGTCGCACATGATGCTGTACCTCGGCACCGGCATCATGCAGGCAGGCGTGCTGCTCGGCTGGCTGCGGCTGTCCCCGCCGGGCCGCTTCCGCACCGGGGTGCTGCTCGCGCTGTGGGCGTTCTTCCTGGAGAACACCTTCTTCCCGAACGGGCAGCAGGAGTACGGCATCCTCGGCCTGCGTGCCTGGGAACGCGGCACGCCCGAGGCGGAGCCGACGCTGCTTTCCTTCGCCGCCAACCAGATCGGCCACCCGGTCGACCGGGCCGCGGTAGTGCACTTCACGATGCCGATCCCGGAGTGGGTGTACCCGCTGTGGGGCATCGGGGTTTCGGCGCTGATCCTGGTGCTCGCTCGCCAGACCGTCGGAAAGCGCTGGGCCGGGCTGACCGTGGCCGGCGCGTACGTCGCGTACCGGTGCGTGATGTGGCCGCTGCTGCTGGCGCTGGGCTTCCCGGTGTCGACGGTGCCGTTCTATCTGCTGGCCGTCGGGCTCGCGGTGGACCTGGCCTTCCTCCTGCCGCGACCCGCGGTGGCGGGCGCGGTTTTGGTGACTGCGCTCGGGTATGGCGCGTTCTGGGTGCAGTCGCAGATGCGGCCTTGGCTGCTCGGGGAACAGCACACGGAGTCCGCGCCGCCGGTGGCGTACTGGACGGCGCTGGTCGCGGTGGCGGCGGTGTTCGCGTTGTGGGCTGGGGCCGGTCCGGCGAAGGAGTGGTGGGCTTCGCGGCGTGCGGTCGCGGCGTAACGCGGGGGCTCCGTGGCACTCAGCGCGCATGCCCGCAGGCAGGTCCAGCGGCAAGCCACGCACCTGATCGCGGAGCGGTTCCGGGATCCCTTGCGGCGCAACGCGTTGACCGGGTTGCTGGAGCGGACCGCCGAAGGCTGGCACCTCGCGGTGCGCACCGGCGATCCGGGGACCGCCGACGCCTTCCTGATCGGCCGCGCCGGGGTGTTTGCAGTTGTTGTCACCGATCCGCCGCCGGACGAAGCGACGATGCGAGAGGTGGCGCGGGACGCGGAAGAGCGGTTCGCCGGGCTGCCCGGTCCAGGCGGACAGCGCATCGCCCGGAGCGCGGTGACCCTGGTCGCGATCGTCGGCGCGCAGTCTCCGCGGGGACCGCGCGACGCCGGGCCGTTCTGGGTGCTGCCCGCGGCCAAACTGGACCAGCTTTTCCGCCGTGACACGGTGCATCTGACCGTTCGGCAAGCCGCCAAGATCGCCGACGGGCTCGCCGCGCGGTTGCGTGGCTACGAGTGGCTCACGGTCTCGGCGCCGGAGAAGGAAGCCGGGTCGTTCGAGTTGCTCTCGGCGGAGAGTGTCGCGGACGATCAGCTGATCGCGGCGGTGGAGCGGCCGTTCGAAACGTGGATGACGTTCCTGCATCCCGACCAGGCCGCGCTGGCGGCGCGGAACTACTCCGGCCCGGCGCGGATCAGCGGTCCGGCCGGGACCGGGAAGACGGTGGTCGCGCTGCACCGGATGCGGCATGTCGGCCGCCGAAGCACCGGTCCGCTGCTGTTCACGACCTTCGTGCGCACGCTCCCGCCGGTCAACGAGACGACGTTCCGGCGGCTGGCCCCGGAGCTGGCGGACCGGGCGCAGTTCATCAGCCTGCACGCGTGGGCACGGGAGTTCCTCAAGCGCCGCGGGATCGAGCTGAACACCCATTCGCGGCTGACCAAGGACGCTTTCGGGCGCGCCTGGAAGGAGCACCGCGAACCCCTGGAACGGCTGGGTCCGAACTACGACTACTGGGAGACCGAGGTCCAGCGCATCATCAAGGGCCAGGGCATCCGGACGCTGGAGAAGTACCAGTCCATCCACCGGGCCCGGCGCGGGCTTCGGCTCGATCGCGGGCAGCGCGAGAAGGTCTGGCAGCTGTACATGACGTACGAGGAGAATCTGGCCGCGAACGGGTTGCACGACTTCCACGACCTGCTGTCCCGGGCGAGCACCGAACTCGAACGGCAGCCGCTCGAAGAGCCTTATGCGGCCGTGGTGGTCGACGAAGCGCAGGACATGACGCTGACCGGCCTCCGGCTGCTGCGCACGATCGCGGGCGACGGACCGAACCAGCTGCTGCTCGTCGGCGACGGACAGCAGCAGGTCTATCCCGGTGGCTGGCGGTTGTCCGACGCCGGGATCCCGATCCAGGGGCGCGGCGAGGTGCTCAAGGTCAACTACCGCAACCGCGCGAGCATTCTCGACTTCGCCCGGCGGATCAACGCGGTCGACGACCTGGACGGCGCGGCGGGAGTTGCGCTGCGGGACGCGGATTCGGTCAACGAGGGCGGCGTCGTGCAGTCGTGGACTGGCACGCCCGCCGAACTTCCGGATGCGTTGGCTGGGACGGTCCGTGCGCTGGAAATTCCGCTCGGCGAAACGGCACTGATCACCTTCAGCAATGCGGATGCCGATCAGTGTCGGCGGTTCCTGGAATCCGCTGGCGTGCCGACGCGTGCGCTCGAACGCTACGTCGGTGCGGCGGAAGATCGGCTGCACGTCGGGACTGTGCACCGGGCGAAGGGGCTCGACTTCCGCGCGGTGCTGGTCGTCCAACTGCCGCGTCCTGCACCGGAAGACCCTGCTGAGCAAGAGGAACAGCGTGAGTTGCTCAGCAGGCAACGGCTGGTCGCGACTACCCGAGCGCGGGACTTTCTGTGGTGGGGCGTCGTCCAGTCCTAACTGGACAGAAGGCGACGGTAATAGTCGGTCGCCGGTTTGATGCCGTGGTTTGGATCGGCGTTGTAGAGGCCGTCTGGACCTTTCGGGCCGAAGCTGTACGGCTGGTACAGCGTCGCGCAGGAGGGTTCGGTCTTCGCAAGTCGTTGCCAGCGTTGCCATTCCGCGTCGTAGCGGGCGAGGTGGTAGCGCATCGTGGCTTTGTCGTGTGCGCCGGCGTAACCGCGCAGCATGACTTCCCAGCCGTGGTGCACGACGCGATGCCAGGATTGGCCGTAGCGTGCAGACACTCGCAGGTACGTCCGGTCGGCGTGATTGCGCAGCGGGAGCGTGCCGGACAGCGCGACGATTTCGTCCCACATCCGGGCCGCCTGGGCCTTCTCGGCGAGCACCGGTTCGACCCGGCCAGCGGCGACGATCGCGGCGTAATCGCTGGTCAGATCCTTGTCGGAGCCGCCGAGGAACTGGTCGCGGGTCCACATCAGCCTGGTCATCGGGTGCACCACGCTGTAGTGCCCGCGCAGTACGGCGGCCGCCGAGAGCAACGCGAGCCGACGGAAGCGGCGGACTTGGTCGCCGTGCAGGCCGAGGCGCGTCGTCGCGTATTCGGTGAACGCGCCTTCCTCGCCGAGGCCGGTGTCGCGGGTCCAACGGGCGATCACCCAGGTGTTGAGGTCGCACCACAGTTCGTTCTGCAGATACGGTCCGCGCCAACCGCCGCCTCGGGACCAGGTCCAGATTCCGGCGATGATCGGATTGTCGGCCACCTCGGCGAGTCCGATCGGACCGGTGCGCGGCTGGGTGCGGAATTCTTCGAAACCGTTTACCACGCCGTCGATCACGTAATTCGGGAACGCTCCTTTGCCCTCGTACTCGCGCTGGCATTCCACTTCGATGATCTGCCGGTGCTTGCCGACTCCGATGGTGCGGTTGAACGGAATGGTCCGCCAGAAGTCCTTCTCGGTGTGCTTGATCGAGAAGACCAGGTTTTCGTGCGTTTCGACCTGGTCGGTGACCTGCCGGTAGAAGTCGGGGTCGCTGGTCAGCTTGTCGCTGCCGGTCGACCAGGTGCGGTAGAAGACCCGCTTGCCAGCGCGTACGCACAACTCGTCGCGGAGGATGCCGAGCAGGGTGAGGTGGCTCGTGGCACCGTTGGTGATCGGGTTGTTTCCGGTGTGGAACGGCACGTTCTGCACGTACGTCTCGCCGGTGCGCACGACAATTCCGTCCAGGCCGGGGAAACGCGCGCAGATCTCGCGCAGCATCAGCCGGTGGATCTGCTGAGTGAGCGGACGGTCGAAGCTGATTCGGCCTTGGCTGTCGAGGATTTGGTCGCCGTACAGTTCGACCAGGCGTTTCGGCAGTACGATGATGTCGGTGAAGAAATACGCCGCGATGCCCGCCGCGTGCGCTCGCGCGATGTGCGCGTCGATCTTCTTCGCGGTGGCCTCGACCCAGGCGCGACCCGGTGAGCCAGCGGGGAAAATACGCTCGTCGAACGTCTCGAAGGTGATCGCGGTTTGCGGCGGGGTGAATTCGTTGATCACCTGACCGTCGTAGCCGTAGCTCTTCAATGTCGCGGGATCGTTGAAGCGACTGGAAAACAGCGGTTCGCCCGGGTTGTTCTGGACCATGTCGAGCAGGAACGGCAGCCGTCGCCCCAGCTTCGGATCGGCGAACGCGGTCCCCGCGGTGGCAGCGAGAGCCGCAAGGGCGACCCCGCCGCGCAACGCCGTCCGCCGACTGGTTTCCCACGCTGCACCCATTGCGGCCACCCTTCAATAGATCTGATGTATTCACCTGACCATAAGAACGGCATTCGACCGCGTCAATCGGCCAACCGTCGTGTTCATGCTTGTGAACAGCTGTCTTGACCAGACAGGACGCTTGCCGGTCGTTCGCCGAGCTGGTACCCCTGAAAGGCCAAGACATCTGATGACCGCCGCCGCCGACGGGAGTGGATGCATTCATGGACCAGGCAGGAATCAGCCGCCGCAGCATGCTCGCAGCCGCGGGCTTGCTCGGACTCACCGCGACACCGGCGCGAGCCACCCCCGCCGCGACGCCTTGGTACCCGTCGGCCAAATTCGGCATCTTCATCCATTGGGGCGCTTATTCAGCCGCAGCCTGGGGCGACGCCAGACACGCCGCCGAGTGGTACCTGTACGCCATGAACGTCACGGATCCCGCGCGTGGCACCGGAACTCGGGACCACCACCTGAAAACCTACGGCGCGGATTTCGCGTACGACCAGTTCATCCCACGCTTCACCGCCCGTCGCTACAACCCCCACTCCTGGGTACGCCTTTTCGAACAAGCGGGAGCCCGGTATTTCGTGCTGACTTCCAAGCACCACGACGGTTTCCAGCTGTTCCGCAACACCGCGTCCGACCGCAATTCCGTCCGCCTGGGCCCCGGCCGCGACCTGGTCGGCGAACTCTTCTCGGCCGCCGCGCACACCCGGCTCAAACGAGGCCTCTACTACTCACTGGGCGAGTTCTACAGCCCCGCGCTCGGCACCGCCCCCAGAAACCCTTACACCGGCGCGGAAATCCCCTATACCGGATACCGTCCAGTCGCCGACTACGTGACCCAATACGAGCACGTACACCTGAAAACCCTGATCGACCACTACGATCCGGATATCCTGTGGGCAGACGGCCAGGGCTACCACGAATTCGGCGGCGGCCCGATCTTCCGGCCGAAGACGTGGGACTGGCGCAGCGACGAAATCCTGTCCTACTACTACCGCAACGCCGCCGATCGCCGTTGGCCGAAGAGCGTACTGGCGAACGACCGTTTCGAAGCTTCGCACGCGGATTTCGCGACCGTCGAGGGCGACAACAAGAAGTACGTCCTGCGCCCGGATCCGTGGGAAGCCTGCCTGAACATCGGAAAGTCGTGGGGTTACAACGAAAACGAGGATCCGGCGAAGATCAAATCCTCGGTACAGTTGCTCCGGCTGCTCGCCGAAGTCGTCAGCAAGAACGGAAACCTGCTGCTCAACATCGGCCCCCGCGAGGACGGCACGATCGCGGATTGGATGAGTTCGCGGCTGCTGGACATGGGCCGCTGGCTGCGAATCAACGGCCGCGCGATCTACGGTTCCACGCCGTGGACCCGAGCCATGGACGGCGACACCTGCTACACGCGGACGAGCGGCGCGTTCAACCTGATCCCACTCTATTGGCCAAACGGCCGGCTCCTCGTGCCGGGGGATGTGCCGATCGGGACCCGGTCGCGAATCCGCCTGCTGGGCGGGCATTCCCGGCCACTGCCGTGGACCCGCACGACGGACGGGATCGTGATCGAGTTGCCCAGGCGACGGACGGATGACTTCCCGGAGGAGTTCCCGGCGGTGCTCTCGGTGACGGATTGGTAGGTGCACCGTGCGAAGTGACATCCGGTCGTCCGCCCGAGGTGCCGCGTTCTGCGGCCTACCGGTAGCGCGTTTTGTCGGTTAGAAGTTCCGCGTTTTGTCGGTTAGACTGCCTCTGTGATGAGCCTCGTACAGCGCAACGCAGCCCCCAGGGTGACCGAGCTGCTTTCGTCGTTCCGGGTCGTGCTGCTCGGCGGGGCGCGGCAGACGGGGAAGACCACGCTGGTGCGAGACCTGCTCGACCTGCCAGGCCATGCGTGGTTCAGCTTTGACGACGAGGCCGTTCTGGCTCGGGCATCAGACGATCCGGTCGGGTTCGTCGAGGCCTTGCCGCGTCCAGCAGCCGTCGACGAGTTCCAGAGAGCGGGACGAGGGTTCCTCCTCGCGGTGAAGCAGGCAGCCGACCAAGATCGCACCCGCGGGCAGCTGCTGCTGACCGGGTCGACCAACTATCTCGCCGATCGAGGCCTGTCGGAGACGCTGGCCGGCCGAGCCGGACGGCTGGTGCTGTGGCCGCTGTCGATGGGCGAGCGGCTCGGCGTCCGAGAGGCCTTTCTGGACTTGCTGTTCGAGCCGGCCAGCTGGCCGGGAAAAACCGAAACCCTGCCCCGCGCGGATCTGATCCGGACGCTGCTGGAAGGCGGTTATCCCGAGATCGTCACCGAGGGTTTGTCGGGACGGCAACGTCGGAACTGGTTCGAAGCCTACGTTCACGACGTCGTTTCACGGGAGGCGCTCCGCCCCGTCGCCGAGGTCCGGCTGGAGGCGGAGCTGCGCAGGCTGCTGCGCCTTCTGGCTGCCCGAACAGGCCAGGAACTCGTCGTCTCGGGCATCGCCGGCGACGCCGAAGTCGGCCGAGAAACCGCGTCGAATTACGTCGCGCTGCTCGAAGCCCTCCACCTGGTGACGTTGCTGCCCGCGTGGTCTACCAACATCACGAACCGGGCGAAGCGACGTCCCAAGATCGTGGTCACGGACACGGGGCTCGCGGCCGACCTCTGTGGGCTTGGCGAGCAAACCTTCAGCCCGACCGCGGACGGCACAGCGGCAGGGTCGCTGTTCGAAACCTTCGTCATTACCGAGGTCCTCAAGCAGGCGACGTGGAGCGAGCGAAGCGTCGACCTGTCCTACTTCCGCGACCGTGACGGAGCCGAGGTGGACCTGATCGTGGAGGACCGGCGGACCGGAGAACTGGCCGGCCTGGAAATCAAGCTGACCAGCACGCCGACAGCTCGGCACGCCAAACACCTGATGATGCTGCGGGACAAGCTGGGCAGCCGCTTCATCACCGGTCTGGTCGTTCACACCGGTTCCCAGACTTTGCCGTTGGGCGACCGCATCTGGGCTGTCCCGGTCTCCGCGCTCTGGCGATCGGACAGTTGAAGCTTGCCGCCGCGACAGGATTCTCGGTATCGAGGCTGAGAACGACGGGGCCGCCGCAAATACTGAACGGCCCCCCTGTTCACCAGCCGCGTTCGCGCCACTCCGGAAGCTTCGGACGCTCAGCCCCCAACGTGGAATCCCCGCCGTGTCCCGGATAGAACCACGTCTCGTCCGGCAACTCCGCGAAGATCTTCTCCTCCACATCCTTCAGCAGCGACGCGAAGCGAGCCGGATCCTTCTCCGTGTTCCCGATCCCGCCCGGGAACAGCGAATCGCCGGTAAAGAGGTGCGGAATCCCCTCCGGATCACGGTAAACAAGCGCGATACTCCCCGGCGAGTGACCGACCAGATGCCGCGCCGTCAACTCGACCTCGCCAACCCGGATGGTGTCGCCGTCGTCCACCGGGACGTCGATGCGGGCCTTGATCCCATCGATGTCGTCGCGCCCGGCATAGGTGCGAGCACCGGTTGCCTCGGCGACCTCCGCCAGTGCGATCCAGTGGTCCCAGTGCTGGTGCGTCGTCACGATGGACGCGAGACCGCCGTCGCCGGCCAGGGCGAGCAGCGTCTGCGGGTCGGCCGCCGCGTCGATCAGCAGTTGTTCCCCGGTGGCTCGGCAGCGCAGCAGGTACGCGTTGTTGTCGATCGTGCCGACTGAGACTTTCGAGATGGTCAGGCCACTGGTCTCCCGCACGTCGGCGGGGCCGCCAGTGGTCACCACTCCGGTGTAGGTCATGGAGCTCCTCCCTCGTTGCGACTCCAGAACCAAGCAGAAAGGCCGCCCCGACAGCAAGTCGAGACGGCCTCCCGCCAGGAAATCCGTCAGCCCAGCTTCTTGCCAGCCGAACCAAGCGCCTGCGTGGCCTCGACCACCCGGGTCGCCATGCCCGCTTCGGCGGCCTTCAGGTAGCTGCGCGGGTCGTACACCTTCTTGTTGCCGACCTCGCCGTCGATCTTCAGCACGCCGTCGTAGTTCTTGAAGAAGTGGTCCGCGATCGGGCGGGTGAACGCGTACTGCGTGTCGGTGTCCACGTTCATCTTCACCACGCCGTAGGACACCGCCTCGCGGATTTCCTCCGGGAGCGAGCCCGAGCCGCCGTGGAAGACCAGTTCGAAGGGCTTCGAGCCGGCGTCGAGGCCGAGCTTCTTCGCCGCTGCTTCCTGGCCGCCCTTGAGCACGTCCGGGCGGAGCTTCACGTTGCCCGGCTTGTACACGCCGTGCACGTTGCCGAACGTCGCGGCCAGCAGGTAGCGGCCCTTTTCGCCGGCGCCAAGCGCGTCGATCGTCTTCAGGAAGTCGCCCTCGGCGGTGTACAGCTTCTCGTTGATCTCCGCCTCGACGCCGTCTTCCTCGCCGCCGACGACGCCGATCTCGACCTCGAGGATGATGTTCGCCGCCGCGGCCTTGGCGAGCAGTTCCTGCGCGATCTGCAGGTTCTCGTCAAGGTCGATGGCCGAACCGTCCCACATGTGGGACTGGAACAGCGGCAGGCCGCCCGCCCGGACGCGTTCGGCGGAGATCTCGATCAGCGGGCGGACGAAGCCGTCCAGCTTGTCCTTGGGGCAGTGGTCGGTGTGCAGCGCGACGTTGACGTCGTACTTCGCCGCCACCACCTGAGCGAACTCGGCCAGCGCGGTCGCGCCGACAACCATGTCCTTCACCTTCTGCCCGGACGCGAACTCCGCGCCGCCGGTGGAGAACTGGATGATCCCGTCGCTCTCCGCCTCGGCGAACCCGCGGATCGCGGCGTTCACGGTTTCCGACGAGGTCACGTTGATGGCCGGGAAGGCGAATTCGTCCTTCTTCGCCCGGTCGAGCATCTCCGCGTACACCTCGGGGGTGGCGATGGGCATCGGTTCCTCCTCGAGACGACTGGCTTCTACAGCGGCATCGTACGAGGTGGACCGGCCGGGGCGACCGGTCCTACCTCACACGAGACGAAACCGACTGGAGCGATTCAGAGCAGCTCCGCCGCGATTGCCCGGTAGGCAGGGAACGGATCGTCGTCCAGCGACTGCACGCTGACGTGCTCAGCCCCGGCGTCGAGATGCGCCTGCAGGCCCTTGGCCAGCGCTTTTCCGTCGCCGTGGACGGCCAGCGCGTCGATCAGCCGGTCGCTGCCCTTCCCCGCGATGTCCTCCTCGGAGAAGCCGTGCTTGAGCAGGTTCGCGGTGTAGTTGGACAGGCCGAGATAGAACTGCACCGTCTTGCGGCCGGTCTCGCGCGCCCGCTCCGGATCGGTGTCGAAGACGACCTTCTGCTCGGGGGCGAGCACGGCTCCAGCACCGAGGAGCTCCCGCGCCGCCCGGGTGTGCTCCGGAGTGGTCAGGTACGGGTGCGCGGCCGCGGTGCGGTCGCGGGCGAGTTCGAGCACCTTCGGGCCGAGTGCGGCCAGCGCGCGCGACTGCGCGGGCACCCCGGCCGCGTCGAGCGCGTCGAGGTAGTCGACCAGCGCCGCGTACGGCTTCTTGTACTCCTGCGTGTGCTCGCGGTGGCCCGCGCCGACGCCGAGCAGGAACCGTCCCGGGTGCTTGCCCTCGATGCGGTGAAACGCCCGCGCGATGTCCTCGGGCGCGTCGGCCCAGATGTTGACGATCCCGGTGGCGATCTTGATCCCCTCGGTCGCGGCCAGCAGCTCGTCGACGATCGCCAGGTCGCCGCCGGGAGACCCGCCGAGCCAGATCGTGCCGTAGCCCAGTTCCTCCACCTCGGCGGCGAACGCGCTGTCCACCGCGGTCGACATCCGCCACACGCCTAGCTTGCCCAGTTCGATAGCCATGTCCCGCCCAACGCGCGAGAACCCGGTTTTCCTCCCGTCCCGGCCGGATTAGGTTCGAAAGCATGACGAAGCTCGGCACCACGGAATTGGACATCCACGGCCTCAACCTCGGCTGCAACGTCTTCGGCAACACCGCGGACGAACCCACGTCATTCGCTGTTCTCGACGCGTACACCGCGGCCGGCGGCAACTTCCTCGACACCGCCAACATCTACGGCGGCGGGGGCGGTTCCGAAACGATCATCGGCAACTGGCTCGCCAAGCGCGGCCGCCGCGACGACATCGTCATCGCCACCAAGGTCGGCGGGGGAGACCAGCGGCCCGGCCTCTCCGCGAAGAACATCGCCGCGGCGGTCGACGAATCGTTGCAGCGCCTGCGAACCGACCACATCGACCTGTACTACGCGCACATCGACGACCTCGACACCCCGCAGGAAGAAACCCTCGGCGCGTTCGACCAGCTCGTCCGCGACGGCAAGGTCCGCTACATCGCGGCCTCCAACTACGAGCCGGACCGGCTCGCCTCCGCATTGTCCATTTCGGACCGGAACGGGCTCGCCCGATACGTTGCCCTGCAACCGCACTACAACCTGGTCGAGCGCGACTACGAACGAGAACTGGCCCCGCTCGTCGCCAAGGAGAACCTGGCGACGCTGCCGTATTTCGGACTGGCCAAGGGATTCCTCACCGGAAAGTACCGTTCGAAGGACGAACCGGGCGACTCGCCGCGTGCCCCGCGGGCGCTGGCCTACCTCGACGCCCGGGGCAAACGGGTGCTCGCCGCGCTGGACGAGGTGGCCGCCGCGCACCAGGCCTCGGTCGCCAGCGTCTCGCTCGCGTGGCTCCGCCAGCAGCCGACCGTCGCCGCGCCGATCGCCAGCGCGCGGACCCCGGAGCAGCTCGTTGACCTGCTCGCTTCGGTCGAGCTGACCCTGACCGACGCCGAACTCACCGCTTTGGGCGAAGCGTCGAACTGATACTTACCGAACAGTAGCTTACTGCGGGTAGGTTGTTGTACGGTGCCCTCCGGACAGGCAAAACCGGCTCAGGAGGGCACCGTGGCTCAGAAGCAGGTCGACGGCAAGGTCGTGCTCATCACCGGAGCCGCTCGCGGGATCGGAGCCGGTCTGGCCGAGCGGCTCGCCGCGCGCGGAGCCAAGGTCGCGCTCGTCGGGCTCGAGGCCGACGAACAGGAAGCGGTCGCCAAGCGGATCGGACCGAACGCGAAGTCCTGGGAAGCCGACGTGACCAGCTGGGACGACCTCGAGCGCGTCACCGAAGGCGTGGTCGAGCACTTCGGCGGCATCGACATCGTCATCGCCAACGCGGGCATCGCGACCGCCGGGTTCGTGCGTTCGGTGGACCGCACCGCGTTCGAGCGGGTGATCGAGGTCGACCTGCTCGGCGTGTGGCGCACGTTCCGCGTCACGATGCCGCACGTCATCGAACGCCGCGGCTACCTGCTCGGCATCTCCTCGCTCGCCGCGATCACGCACGCGCCCGGCATGGCGAACTACGCCGCCGCGAAGGCGGGCGTCGAGGCGTTCTGCAACAGCCTCCGCGCGGAGGTCGCGCACCTCGGCGTGAAGGTCGGCGTCGCGCACCCCACCTGGATCCGCACCGACCTGGTCGAAAGCGCCGACGCGCACCCGGTGTTCGGCAAGCTGCGCGCCGGGATGCCGGGCCTGCTCGGCAAGACGTACCCGCTGGACGTCGCGCTCGACGACCTGGAGGCCGGGATTCTGCGCCGCGCGCGGACGATCCACGTGCCACGCTGGGTCGGCGGCCTGAAGCTGCTGCGCTCGTTCCTGCCGCCGATCGTCGAACTCGGCGCGCGGACGCGGGTGCCTGCGGCGGACCGGGCCGCGCTGAAGGACGTCGAGGAGCGCGGCGCGTTCGAAGCTTCGGTCACCGGCCACGGCGGACGCGCGGCCACCAAGCGCAGCTGAGGAGCGTCATGTCCCGTCGCGACCAGATCCGGATGAAGCCGGACGAGGTGCAGGCCTACCTGGCCGAGCAGAAGGTCATCAACGTGGCCTCGGTCGGCCCGAACGGCAGGCCGCACCTCACCGCCCTCTGGTACTACCCGCACGAGGGCGGGGTCGCGACGTGGACTTACGGCACCTCGCAGAAGGCGAAGAACCTGCGCCGGCTGCCCGAGGCGACCGTGCTGATCGAAAGCGGCGATTCGTACGACCAGCTGCGCGGGCTCTCCTTCGAGGCGGACGTCGAGTTCGTCGAGGACACCGAGCAGGTCACGGCGATGGGGATCGCGCTGATGATGCGCTACTCCGGGGCCGAACCGGGCGCGCCGGTTCCTGACGAGCTGCGGACCTTCATCGAACGGCAGGCGCCCAAGCGGGTCGGGCTGATCCTGCGTCCGACGAAGATCGCGAGCTGGGACCACTCGAAACTCGGCGGCGTCTACTAGGGCACGAGGGCGACGAAGCTCAGTCCGGAAGTGCCTTCCGCCAGGTCGAGAGCGGATTCCGGATCGTCGAGGCCCACCTTCAGGAGTTCGACGGCGGAGAGGTCCAGCGCGCCTGACCGGACGAGGTTCCACACCGTCCGCACCGTCTCGTCGTCGCTCATCCAGGAGCCGCGCAGGGTGAGCCTGCGGTGCATGAATTCGCCGTACGGAATGGTCAGGTCCTGACGTACGCCGCCGACGAGCACCAGCGTGCCGCGCACCCGAAGGCAGTCGTAGGCGGCCATCGTCGCGTCCGCCGTCGGGGTGGCACCGAGAGCGTCGAGGGCTACGTCCACCGGGCCGATCGCCGCTGCGTCCGTCGCGCGATCGCCGGTCAGCTGGTGGGTGCGCACACGCGGATCGAGTTCAGCCAAGCGGTCGAGTGCCACTTTGTTGCGGCCCACCGCCGTCACCGTCGCCGCGCCTTCCGCCAGCGCCAGCAGCACGGCCGCGCCGCCCATCTGACCGGTCGCACCGATCACCGCGACGTCGCGTCCGGCCAGCGGACCCGCGGTGTGCAGGCCGGCGGCGGCAACGCAGAGCCACGGCAGAAACGCCAGCCGCGCCGGGTCCGGGTAATTCTCGGCACCGGGCAGCTTGATCATCGTTTCCTTGGCGCACAACGCTTTCTCCGCGAAGGTGCCGTCATGCCACACCTCGTGCATGCGGTCCGTGCGCTCGTTGCGGCCGGCCGCGCCGAGGCCGACCCAGCCGACCAGGATCTCGTCGCCGTCGCCCGCGTTGAGCAGCGCTGTGTCCAGCACGATGTCGCCCGGCGCGACGTGGAAGACGTCCGGCGCGACGTCGGTCACGCGTCCGATGCACGAGGAGCCGAGGACCAGCGGGACCGGCAGGCCGCCGCGCCCGCCCGTCACCACCGCCTTCGTGTAGGCCGGGACGTGCGCGGCGAGCACCTCCACGACGACGCCACCGCCCTGGAGAGCGGGTTCCGGCAGTTCAGAGAGACGCAGGCCTTGCGCGTCGACATTCCAAGCTCGCATAGGACCCAGCCTCGCGCGCCGTTAAGCTGGTATCCAGAATCGCGTTATTCTGGTACTGGAGGTTCTAGGGTGAGCGTCGAACTGGGCACCTTCCTGCGCAGCCGCCGCGAGCGGATCGCCCCGGCCGACGCGGGCCTGCCGGTCACCGGACGCCGCCGCACCCCCGGATTGCGCCGCGAAGAACTGGCTCTGCTGGCTGGGATCAGCGCCACCTGGCTCACCTATCTCGAACAGGGCCGCGACGTCCGTCCGTCCGACCAGGTGCTCGACGCCTTGGCCCGGGCGCTGCGGCTGACCAGCGCCGAGCAGGAACACCTGCGCCGGCTCGCCGATGGCGGAGCCACCGCCGAGGACGCGCCCGAGGAAGCCGCGCCCGAGGTCGCGGGCGTCCCGGCGATGCTGGGCGACAACCCCGCGTACGTCACCGGCATCTGCTACGACCTGCTCGCGTACAACGACGCAGCCGCGGAGCTGTTCCGGAACATCGAGCCGGGCGCGAACGTCGTCCGCTGGATGTTCACCGAGCCCGCCGCCCGGGAGGTCCTGGTCGACTGGGAGCAGGAGGCGCGCAACATCCTGGCCCGGCTGCGCGCGATCGCCGGACGCCATCCCGATCACCCGCGCGTGACCCGGCTGGTGGCCGAGTTGACCGAGGCGAGCCCCGAGGTGCGCGAGTGGTGGCCGCACTACGAAATCCAGTTCAGCCACGCAGGTCAGAAGCGCTTTCGGCATCCAAGGCTCGGCGTGGTGACGGCGACGCACGCCGCGTTACACGTGGCCGAGCGTCCGGAGCAGACGTTGGTGGTCTATCGGCTGCCGAGTGGTACTGGCGAGTAGGAAGTACTTTGAAGTAACTGTTACCTGAGGTAACATCAACGCTGCCAGACCCCCAGCGCAGCGGAGGCCGACAAGATGACCGAGCGGTTCAAGGTCGTGATCGTGGGCACCGGGTTTTCCGGGCTCGGCCAGGCGATCCAGCTCGAAAAAGCGGGCATCCGGGACTACGTGATCCTGGAGAAGGCCGACGAGGTCGGCGGCACCTGGCGGGACAACTCGTACCCGGGCTGCGCGTGCGACGTGCAGTCGCACATGTACTCGTTCTCCTACGCGCAGAACCCGGACTGGAGCCGGTCGTTCTCGCCGCAGCCGGAGATCTTCGACTACCTCAAGGGCGTCGCCGACAAGTACCGGTTGCGCGACAAGATCCGGTTCGGCACCGAGATCACCGGCGCGCACTGGGACGAGGGCGAACGCCGCTGGACGGTGGAAACCAAGGGCGGCACCGAGTTTTCCGCGCAGTTCCTCGTCGCCGGCGTCGGCGGACTGCACATCCCGCAGATCCCGAAACTGCCCGGCATCGCCAAGTTCAAGGGCCAGACCTGGCATTCGGCGCAGTGGAACCACGAGTTCGACCTGGCGGGCAAGCGGGTCGCGGTGATCGGCACCGGCGCGAGCGCGGTGCAGTTCGTGCCGAAGATCGCGCCCGAGGTCGGCGAATTGACGCTGTTTCAGCGCACGCCGCCGTGGATCATGCCCAAGCCGGACCACGCGATGCCGGGCTGGGCCAGGCAGTTGTTCAAGCGCGTTCCGGGCACGCAGCGGCTGTACCGCAACGCGTTGTACTGGATGCTCGAATCCCGCGCGATCGGGTTCAACGGGCACCCGAAACTCATGCAGGCCGCCGAAATCCTCGCGCGCAGGCACATCGCGAAGGGCATCAAAAACCCCGCGCTGCGCCGGAAAGTCACGCCCGACTACACGATGGGCTGCAAACGCGTCCTGCTGTCGAATGACTACTTCCCCGCGCTGGACCGGCCGAACGTCGATGTCGTCACCGACGGTGTCGCCGAGGTCCGCGCGCACAGCGTCGTCGACACCGCCGGGGTCGAGCACGAGGTCGACGCGATCATCTACGGCACCGGCTTCAAGGTGACCGACGCGCTGGAGTACCTCGACATCACCGGCGTCGGCGGCCGCGATCTGGCGAAAACCTGGGCCACCGAAGGGATCCAGACGCACAAGGGGATCACCGTGTCCGGGTTCCCCAACCTGTTCTTCCTGCTCGGCCCGAACACCGCGCTCGGCCACAACTCCGTGGTGTTCATGATCGAATCGCAGTCCCGCTACGTGGTCGACGCGATCCGGCTGGCCGATTCCCGCGGCGCGGCGGCACTCGACGTGCGGCCGTCGGTGCAGGACGAATTCCAGGAACAGATCCAGGACAAGCTGGTCAAGGGCGTGTGGACCCAGGGCGGCTGCAAGAGCTGGTACCTCGACGCGAAGGGCGTCAACCGGACCATCTGGCCCGGCTTCACCTGGCGGTACTGGCTGGAGACGCGGCGCGTCGAGCCGAGCGATTACGAGCTGAGCGGCCGGTCATGAGTGCCGACCACGAACAGATCGTGCTCCACGCGCGCGACGTGGAGTTCGACTGGTCGAAGCTGCCGATGCACTGGATTCCCGGGCAGCCGCAGGCCACGCACAGCATCAACGTGCTGCACTTGGCCCTGCCCGAGGGCGAACGCTGGTTCGTCGAGGTGTTCAAGCAGGCCGTCCCGCTGATCCGCGACGAGCGGCTCAAGGAGGACGTGCTCGGGTTCATCGGCCAGGAGGCGATGCACGCCGTCGCGCACGACGGCGCGGCCGAACACCTCGAGTCCGCCGGGGTTTCCGTGCGGCCCTACATCGCGCAGATGGAGTGGATGTTCCGGCGGCTGCTCGGCGACCGGCCCGGATCGAGCCGGGAATGGCTGATCGAACGGCTCGCGCTGGTCGCGGCGATCGAGCACTACACGGCGTTTCTCGGCCAGTGGATCCTCGACGCGAAGGAACTCGACGCGGCCGGCGCGGACGCGACGATGCTGGATCTCCTTCGCTGGCACGGCGCGGAGGAGGTCGAGCACCGGTCGGTGGCTTACGACCTGTTCTGCCACCTCGACGGCCGCTACGGTCGCCGAGTGCGTTCGATGCTCGTGGTGACGCCGGTGCTGGCGTGGATTTTCCTGCGCGGCACCCGGTTCCTGATGAAGAACGACCCGACGCGTCCCGGCCGCACCAGCTGGCGGGCCTACCGGCGCGCCGCCCGGCAAGGCTTCTTGCCCGGACCGCGCGAACTGCTGCACGAGATCCGGCCGTACTTCCGGAAGTCGTATCACCCCACCGAAACCGGCAACACCGACCAGGCGGTGGCGTACCTGGCGAGTTCGCCCGCGGCCAAGGCCGCCGACGCTCCGCGATGACCGCACCGCAGTTCCCGCCCAGACTCGACGGCAGCGGCAGGCGCGACCGGCTGATGTCCACTTTGGTCGCGGTCGGCGCGGCTTATCGAAAGCTGGCCGAGGTTTCCGGTCGACGGCGTCCGCCGGTGCAAGAGGTCGACCGTCGGCTGCCGTTGGTCGTCGACGCCGTGTGCGCCGAAGCGGACGGCGTGGTGAGTCTTCGGCTCGTGCGGCCGGACTCGACACCGCTGCCCGCGTGGCGTCCCGGCGCGCATATCGATCTCATCCTGCCTTCCGGAACAGTGCGGCAGTATTCCCTGTGCGGTTCGCCTTCGGACCTGTCGCACTACCGGATTGCCGTGCGGCACATCGGTTCCGCGTCCGCCGAGGTACACGCGCTCACCGCCGGAACTCGCGTCACCGCGCGCGGGCCGCGCAATGCTTTTCCGTTCGTCGCCGCACCCGCGTATCACTTCGTGGCGGGCGGAATCGGGATCACGCCGATCCTGCCGATGGTGCGCCGTGCGCAGGAGATCGGCGCGGATTGGCGGCTGGTCTACACCGGCCGTTCTCGTGAATCGATGCCGTTCCTCGACGAACTTCCCGCCGAGCGAGTGCGGATCCGGCCGGACACGGAGTTCGGCATCCCGGCGTCCGGCGCGGAACTGCTGGAGGAAATGCCCGAGGGCGCGTCGGTGTACTGCTGCGGCCCGGTGCCGATGATCACCGGCGTCCGCGTCGACCTGGCCTGCACGGGCGCGGCCGCGGTCTACTTCGAACGGTTCTCGCCGCCGCCGATCGTGGACGGCGAACCGTTCCGCGTGGTGCTGCGGCGCAGCGGCCGCACCCTCGACGTTCCTGCCGACCGCTCCACGCTCGACGTGGTGCGCGAGGTGCTGCCGGACGTGCCGTACTCGTGTCGCCAGGGCTTCTGCGGCACCTGCGAGGTGGCGGCCGAAGACGGCGGGCGCGTGCGGATCTGCGTCGACCGCGGGCCCGCCGTCCTGGAGCTTTAGTTCTGCGGCGGAACCCAGTCGCCGAGCAGCGGCTTGAACTCGCGGACGCTGCGCTCGGCCACGACGCCTTCGAGCGCGTACGGGTCGTTGTCGATCAGCTCGGCCAGCGCCGCCTCGTCCTCGGCCTGCCAGAGCACCAGCCCGCCGGAGTTGTCGGCGAGCGGACCGGCCACCGCGACGCGGCCTGCCTCGACGTGCTCTTTCAGGTAGTCCCGGTGCCGCGGCCGGACGTCGGCCAGCTTCTCCTGGACATAGCGGATTTCGACGAGGTACCAGGCCATGCGCTTACTCCTGGGGTGAGCACGACAGTGACGCCGCAGACGCTACCGGTGACAGCCGGGCGGACGCACCATGCGAGCGGTGGCAGCGGGAGGCCAACCCGATAGGCTAGGCGCGGGCGGAACCTGTGTGCACGCTGTGCCTATCGCGCACGCGTTGGGGCCTGCGGAGCGGACACGTCGAGGACAGGCGGGGATACATGCTGGAGGGGAACGCGGAACGCAGCGTCGAGGCGACCCTCGGCCACCTGCGGACCATGGACGGGCCGGTCCCGGCGCAGCCGCCGACCGCCCCGTTGAACCTGGAAGACCTCTACCGGCAGCACCGGATGCGGCTGGTCCGGCTGGCCATCCTGCTGGTCGACGAGCCGGCCACGGCCGAGGACGTCGTGCAGGAGGCGTTCACCGGCCTGCACCGCAACTGGGGCAGGCTGCGCGACGCCGCCGCGGCCGTAGGCTACCTGCGCACCGCGGTGGTCAACGGATCGCGCAGTGTGCTGCGCCGGCGCAAGACCGCCCGCGAGTACGTGCCCCCGCACGCGGTGAACGCCCGGTCCGCGGAAAGCCTCGCGATGCTCTCCAGCGAGCACCAGGCCGTGGTCAACGCCCTGTCGAAGCTTCCGCCGCGCCAGCGCGAGGTGCTCGTGCTGCGCTACTACGGCGGGCTGAGCGAAGCGGAGATTTCGGAAGCCGCGGGCATTTCGAAGGGCACCGTGAAGTCAACCGCCAGCCGGGCGCTGGAAGCGTTGCAGAAGGCAATGCAGCCGCCTCAGTGACCTGGGCGGACCAATCTCGCGCTGGTCGACCCTCCTTGGTCCAGACCAATATATGCTGGACCGCGTGAAGCACCCCGGAGACTTCGTCATCACGGGCGGCCGCGTCGTGGCCCCGGACCGCGTACTCGACGACGGCTGGCTCGCCGTGTCCGGCGGACAGATCGCCGCGGTAGGCACCGGAACACCCCCGAGCAGCCCGGACGCCGCCACGGTCGACGTCGCCGGGGCGCTGGTCGTGCCCGGTTTCGTGGACACCCATTGCCACGGCGGCGGCGGCGCGTCGTTCTCGACGCTCGACCCGGACGAGATCCGCACCGCGGTCCGCGCGCACCGGCGGCACGGCACCACCACCATGCTCGCGAGCCTGGTCTCCGACCCGATCGACCTGCTCACCGAACAGATCGCCGCGCTGCGCGAACTCGTGCAGGAGGGCGACCTCGCGGGCATCCACCTGGAGGGCCCGTTCATCTCGCGCGCCCGCTGCGGCGCCCACGATCCGGACACTCTGCGTGAACCGGACACCGGGACCGTCGAGAAGCTGCTGCGCGCCGGGCACGGCGCCATCCGGATGGTCACGCTCGCGCCCGAGCTGCACGGCGGCGTCAAGGCGGTCCGGCAGCTCGCCGAATCCGGCGTGATCGCCGCGATCGGCCACACCGACGGGGTCGCCGACCAGCTGGTTCCGGCCATCGACGCCGGCGCGACGGTCGCCACCCACCTGTTCAACGGCATGCGCCCGCTGCACCACCGCGAGCCGGGCCCGGTCGGCGTGCTGCTCGACGACGAGCGCGTGACGGTCGAGCTGATCTGCGACCTGGTCCACCTGCACCCGACGGTCGTGCGGCTGGCCGCGCAGCACGCGGGCCGCGGCCGGACGGTGCTGATCACCGACGCCATGTCGGCCACCGACGCCGCCGACGGCCGCTACACGCTGGGCAGGCTGGAGGTCGACGTCCACGACGGCGTCGCCACCCTGGACAACGGTTCGCTCGCCGGAAGCACGCTGACCATGGACAACGCCTTCCGCAACCTGGTGAAGGGTGCGAAACTCGACGTACTGGACGCCGTCCGGGCGACGTCGGCGCGACCGGCCGAACTGCTCGGCATCGCCGACCGCACCGGCGCACTGCGCCCCGGCCTCGCCGCGGACGCCGTGATCCTGGACGACGACCTGCGCCCGTCCCGGGTACTGCACCGGGGCGAATGGGTGGCCGAGGCGGGCCGGGCTACCTTGAGTACGTGACGAGCTAGCACTTCGACAGGCGGACGGAGCGGATGAGCGAGCCGAAAGACCCGGAACGGTTACTGGCCGACGCGCTGCGTGCACAAGCCGTCTTCGCTCCGCACGTCCTGCCGAATCCAGCGGAAGACCAGGCCGGTCCGGAAGCTTCGGGCACCGGCTCGGTCCAGCCCGGTGCTTCCGGCACGGGCTCGTTCAGCGCGGCAGGCGGTCCCGGCATCTCCGGCCCCGGTACTGCCGGAACCGGTTCGTTCGGTGCCGCTCCAGCGTCCGGCACCGGTTCGTTCGGCACCTCGGCCCAGACCGGCGCGCCGTCGCAGACCGGCCCCACCACCGAACTGCCGCCCAACTACGGCCTGCTGTCCGGCGCGGGTGCCGACTCGCTCGCCCGCGAACGCGCCGCCCTCGACGCGGCCGACACCTCGCCCGGCACCACCGGCTCGATCCCGCCGGTCGGGTCCGCCGACGCGACCGTCCGCCGCCCCGCCCAGGCGGCGCAGAACGGCCCGCTGCCCGCGCACTGGGTCCTGCTGCTGGCGGTGCTGCTCGGCCTCGCCGCCGGGTCCGTCATCGGCCTGCTGACGCTGATCTGAGCCCCGCCGCGCGCGGTTTGCCCGGACGGCCACTGCCGCAGGGCACTCCCGGGCCGAGTTCTTAACCCCGATCCCACACCGATGACCTGCGATTCCTTGCCCGATGAGGCCACCCTGAGTCACCCTGTACCGTTTTCGGTGTGATTCTCGCCCAGAACACAGTGACCACCATGTCCCTGCTGCCGTCGTGGCTGGACCCGCAGTATCTGCTGAACGGGCTGACGGCCCCCGTGATCGCCGTGCTGTGCTTGATCATCTTCATCGAGAGCAGCATCTTCCCGGTCCTTCCCGGCGACTCGCTGCTCTTCACCGCGGGCCTGTTCATCGCGAACGGCACGCTGAAGGCTCCGCTGTGGCTGGTGTGCGTGCTGGTCACGGTCGCCGCGCTGCTGGGCAACGTCGTCGGGTACTACCTCGGCTACTTCGTCGGGCCGAAGCTGTTCAGCAGGCCGGACTCGAAGTTCTTCAAGCAGGAGTACGTCGACAAGACGCACGCCTTCCTGGAGAAGCACGGTCCGAAGGCCGTCGTGCTGGCCCGGTTCGTGCCGTTCGTGCGGACGTTCATCACCTGGATCGCCGGCATCGGCCGGATGGACCCGAAGCGCTACTTCACGTACACGGTCATCGGCGGCATCCTGTGGGCCGCGGGCATCACCGTGCTGGGGTCGCTGCTGGGCAACATCGGCTTCATCCGGGACAACGTCGACGCGATCTTCGTCCTCATCGTGCTGGTGTCGGTGGTGCCGATCGCCATCGAGTACCTGAAGAGCCGCCGCGAGAAGAAGGCCCGCCCGGCCGACGGTTCGGCCGACGTCACGCAGCAGATCCCGCGCGTGCGCGACTGATTCCTGGTTTTACGACGAAGCGGCGTCCGGACTTTCCCGGACGCCGCTTCGCTGTTTCGGGGTTCAGTCGGCCATCGAGAACATCGAGCCCGGGTTGAAGAGGTTCTCCGGGTCGAGAGCCTGCTTGATCTGCCGGTGCACGCGGATCCCGACCGGGCCGATTTCGCGGGCAAGCCATTCGCGCTTGATCTTGCCGACGCCGTGTTCGCCGGTCACCGTGCCGCCGAGCGACAGGCCGACTTCGAGGATCTCGTCGAACGCCTGCTGGGCGCGCGCGAATTCGTCCTCGGAATCGGGCGCGTACACGATGGTCGGGTGCATGTTCCCGTCCCCGGCGTGGCCGACGACGGCGATCTTGAGCCCGACTTTTTCGCTGATCCGTTCGCAGCCGCGGATCAGCTCGGCGATCCGGGTGCGGGGCACGCTGACGTCGTCGGTGAGCCAGACGCCGTAGGTCTCCAGCGCGGTCAGCACGACGCGGCGGGCCTGCAGCAGCATCTTGCCCTCTTCGAGGTCGTCCGTGGCGTAGACCAGGTCCGCGCCGCAGTCGGTGCAGATCTGCTCGAGCAGCGCCAGTTCGCGGCGCGCCGCCTCGCCGCCCGCGTCGGACTGGCCGAGCAGCAGGGCCTGACAGTCCGAACCCGCGCCGAGGTCGGTGTTGAGGTAGGTCTCGGACGCCTTGATCGACGCCGCGTCCATAATCTCCAGCAGCGACGGCACCAGCCCCTCGCGCACCGCCCGCGCGACCGCCTCGCCGGCCGCCTCGGTGGTGTTGAACCCGGCGACAAAAGTGGCCGGGGCCTGCGGAAGCGGCCGCAGCGAGACGGTCGCCTGGGTGATGACGCCGAGCGTGCCTTCGCTGCCGATGAACAGCTTGGTGAGGTCGTAACCCGCGACGCCCTTGACCGTGCGGCGGCCGGTTTTCAGCAGCGATCCGTCCGCGAGCACCACCTCGAGGCCGAGCACCGAATCGGTGGTCACGCCGTATTTCACGCAGCACAGGCCGCCGGCGTTGGTGGAGAGGTTGCCGCCGATGGTGCACCAGTCGTAGCTGGACGGGTCAGGCGGATAGAACAGGCCGTGCTTCTCGACAGCGGACCGGAAGTCGAGGTTGACGACGCCCGGCTGCACGACGGCGAGCCGGTTGCCCGCGTCGACCTCGACGATCTCGTTCAGTTTCACCAGCGAAAGCACGACACAGCCGTCGATGGCGTTGGCTGCGCCGGAAAGCCCGCTGCCCGCCCCGCGCGGCACGATGGGGACTCTCGCTTCGGCACAGGCACGGACCGTCGCCTGCACTCCCGCGGTATCCGCCGGAAGCACTACCGCCAACGGTTTTCCCGAGGGAGCGAGCGGCATCATGTCGCGCGCGTAGGCGTCGGTGACGTCAGCGTCGGTGAGCACCGCGGCCGGGCCGAGGTCGTCCCGAAGCCGCTGGAGGAGGGCGTCGTTGCTCATCTCCGCATGGTAAACCGGGATCTCCGCAGTGCGGAATATTAATTCCGATATTAGCTGGTCCGCTGCGCGCGGAGCACGGTGTCACGGGTGTGCGCGGTGCCCGGCGGAGCCGGTTTTACCCGCGGCCGGCTCTCGTTGACGAGGACGGTCCACTCGTCCCCGAGAGCCCGCGCGATGTCGTCCGGCTGGCAGTAACCGGCGTGCTCCGGCGACAGGTCGCGCGGATCGTGACTGGCGAAAAGGAAAGTCCCGCCGGGCGCGACGGCGTCGAGCAGTTTCCGCAGCACCCCGTCGTCGTGGCGAAGCGGGAAATACTGGACGCTGACCAGGTCGAACGCCCTCGCCGGAACCGGACTCGCGGCCAGATCCGAACACACCCAAGCGATCCCGGCGTTAGCCGCGGCCGCCCGCTGCAACGCGGTGCGCGAGATGTCGAGCGCCGTCACCTGCCATCCGCGCGCGGCCAGCCACCGCGCATCAGCCCCCTCGCCGCACCCGACGTCCAACGCCTGCCCCGGCGGCAGCCCCTCGACCTCGGTGACGAGCACCCCGTTGGGCTCGCCGCTGAACACCTGCTCACGGCTGCGGTAGAGGTCTTCCCAGAACTGCGCGGTCTCCCCGGACGGAACCATTTTCGTTGCCACCTCCGCCGTTCACGATTCCGCTGACCGCGCTGAACGACAAGGTTCTTTGCCGGAACCGCAAATCAGCTCCGGATGTTCTCCAGGTCCGCCAGCAGCCCGGGATGCGTCGGAACCCAGCCAAGCGCTTGCCGAGTGTGCGTGCTGGACGCTGGCTGATCGATCGCGAACAGCGGACCGAGCGTGCCGTACGTTTCCTCTGGCACCGATTCGACCGGAAGCCCCAGCCGCCGTCCGATCACTTCCGCGATGCCAGCGACCGCAACCCCTTCGTCGGCGACCGCGTGCCAGGCCGTTCCCGGTTCAGCCTTCTCCAACGCGAGCCGGAAAAGAACCGCCGCGTCGAGCGCGTGCACCGCAGGCCACCGCTGCGTGCCGTCGCCCGGATAACCGGACACTCCCGTTTGCCGGGCGATGGTGGTCAACAGACCGGCGAACCCGCCCTTCCCGTCGTTGTGCACGGTGCGCGGCAGCCGGATCGCGGACGTCCGGACCCCACGATCCGCGAACCCCAGCACCTCGGTGACCGTGCGCCCCCTCCCGCCGACGGGCCCGTCAGTCGACAGCGGATCGGACTCGGTCGACGCGCGCCCTGGCACATACGGCGTCCCGGAAACCGTGACGAACGGCCGGTCGCTTCCGACGAGCACCTCAGCCTGCGCCTTAAGCGCCGCCGTTTCCTCGGCAACCGCGTGCGCGAGGGCTTCGGCGCTGTTGAACGCATTGGCGAAGGCGAGGTGAATCACCCCGTCGGCTTTGGCCGCAGCCTCGCGGATGACGTCCAGATCAGCCAGCGCACCCCGCACCGGCTCGGCACCCGCCTTCTCAGCCGCCGCGGCAGAGTCGTCGGACCGAGCGAGCGCGACGACGGAATGGCCGCCGCCCAGCAGCTCGGCGACGACCGCGGAGCCGACCAACCCGGTCGCTCCGGTGACGAACACGCGCATGGATTTCTCCCTCAGAGTGATGGGACTCTTGTCCCGTCAGACGCTACCAGCGTGATGGGACAAAGGTCTCGTCACATAGGATGGCGCCATGGCCCGATGGGAACCCGGAGCACGCGAACGGCTGGTCGTAGCGGCCGTCGACCTGTTCGCCGAACAGGGCTACGACGCCACGACGGTCGCGCAGATCGCTGGGCGCGCCGGCGTCACGAAGAGCACGTTCTTCCGGCATTTCCCGGACAAACGGGAGTTGTTGGTGGCCGGACAGGAAACGCTGAGCAAGCTGCTCGCGGAGGGAATCGCCGACGCCCCCGCCGACGCCAGCCCCCTGGAAGCAGTAGCGGAAGGCCTGCGCCGCGCCGCGACGGCCATGGGCCCGATGAACCGGGAACTCGCCCCTCGGTTGAAGGCTGCGGTCGCGGCCAGCACGGAACTCCAGGAACGGGACGCGCTGAAGAGCGTCGGCCTAGCCGCGGCGATGACTGCCGCCCTGACCGCCCGAGGCCTACCCGAGGCGACTGCCGCGCTAGCTAGCGAGTTGGGGGTGTTGGCTTTTAAGCGGGGGTATTTCGCGTGGTCGGAGAGCGATCGCGGGGATGCTGATCCGGCGGAGTTTTTGGTCGCGGCGTTGGAGGAGTTGCGGGCAGCGAGCGCTTCGCTGGGGTGACGGCACGTTTCCGGCGGCTCTTGCTTGGGAGCCCGGTCGCCGAATCGGTGGAGTTTTGGTGGCAGCGCTGGAAGAAGCTTCGACGAGTGCTTCGCTGGGCTGCACGGACGGTGCCTGCCCACTCCCGCGCGCACTGGCGCTGGATGGGTCCGCGCCGGAGAGGCGACGTCGAACGCGGCCATCCCGAGGGCTCGGAGCACGACCGCGGGGACGGACGCCGACCCAGTGGAGCATCCGGAAGAACCTTGCGCAGCAAGCACTTCGCTGGCCCGGACAGACGGCTCCCGCACGCCTTGGCACAGAACGGATCTGCGCCGGACAAACGACTGCCGCCCTCGCCAACGGGAGCTTCGAGCCGCAAGCGACTCGTCGAACCGAACCGGCGGGATCCGAGCAGTGCCAAGGAATCCGCTTGTTCTGAAGGCCCTCACGACTCTTCCGCGGGGCGGTGGCCGTGTTGGCGAAGAGGCGTCCGACCTGAAGCGTTTCCCTTATCCCGCAACCGGAACTCCGCTGCCGGTCAGGCAGGCGGGTGGTGTTCGCCTCCCTGACGGGCACCGAATCATGCGCACATCGCGGGCTCCTCCCGCTTGGTGTCCTGCGGGCGGTTTCGCCGACGGCCCAGCAGGAAGTACGCCTGCAGTGCCGTGTACACGAGGATCGCGGCACCCACCCACGCACTCGTGTGCAGTGCCGTCACGAAGGATTCGCGGGCGGTGGTCAGCAGCTCCGCTCCCTCGGTGGCGGGCAGGGAGTGTGCGGTGGCTACCGCGCCGCCGAGGGTGTCGTGGGCTGCGGCGGGGGCGGTGGCGGGCAGGCCGGACTGGTAGACCGCCGTGGCGAGGCTGCCCAGCAGGGCGGTGCCGAGGGCGCCGCCCAGTTCGTAGCCTGTTTCCGAGATCGCCGACGCGGTGCCGGCGCGGTTGACCGGGGCGGCGGAGATCACGAGGTCGTTCGTCAGGGTTTCCGAGAGGGCCACCCCGCCGCCGACCAGGACGAACGCCACTACGACCGCGGCCAGTCCGGCGTCGGCTCCGATGGTGGTCAGGACCAGGAAGCCGGCCGCGCCGAGGAGCAGGCCCAGGCTGACCAGGACCGGCACCCGGACTCGGCGGGCGAGCCAGGCGGCTGCCAGGGCGCCGACGACGCCGGCGACCGTGGCGGGCAGCATCCACAGTGCCGCGGCCAGCGGCTTCAGGCCGAGCACCAGCTGCAGGTACTGCGGCAGCAGGAACAGCAGCCCGACCAGGGCGAACACGCCCAGCAGGTTCGTGATCACCGATCCGGCGAACTTGCGGTTGGCGAACAGGCCGAGGTCCAGCATCGGCTGGTCAAGCCGCCGCTGACGGCGCACGAACGCCGCGCCCAGCGCGAGTCCGAGCACCATCGCGGCACCGGCCGACCAGCTGATCCCTTCCGTCGCGGCGATCTTCACGCCGTAGACGACCGGCAGCATCGTGCCGAGCGACAGCAGCGCCGACCACGGGTCGAAGCGGCCCGGGTTCGGATCGCGGAACTCCGGCAGCAGCAACGGGCCCGCGACGAGCAGCAGCACCATCACCGGCACGTTGATCAGGAAGACCGAACCCCACCAGAAGTGCTCGAGCAGCCAGCCGCCGACGACCGGGCCGACCGCCATCCCGCCGGAGAACGCCGCGCTCCAGATCGCGACCGCGGTGCGCCGCGTGCGGTCCTCGGTGAAGATGCTGCGGATCAGCGACAGCGTGGACGGCATCAGCGTCGCACCGCCGACGCCCAGCAGCGCCCGCGCGACGATCAGCATCAGCGGCGACGTGGCGAACGCCGCCAGCACCGAGGCCGCGCCGAACGCCGCACCGCCGATGAGCAGCAGCCGCCGCCTGCCGATCCGGTCGCCCAGCGTGCCCATGAAAACCAGCAATCCGGCCAGGACGAACGAGTAGACGTCGACGATCCACAGCTGCTCCGCACCCGTGGGCGCGAGATCCTCGCTGAGATAGGGCAGGGCGAACCCCAGGACTGTCGTGTCCACGCTGATCAACAGGACCGGCAGCACCAGAACCGCCAAAGCCCACCACTGGCCTCCGCGCCGCACCATGGCGCACTCTTCCTTCCTTATACCGTCCAGACGGTACAGTTTCGTTCCTGAGGTAGAAGGTAAACCGTCTGGACGGTATAGTCAAGGTGATGGCTAAACCTTCAGCACGAGAACGCATCCTCGGTTCGTACGAGGTCATCCTCGCCGACCGCGGCCCCGCCGAGATCACGCTCGACGCCGTCGCGGCGCACGCCGGGGTGTCCAAGGGCGGGCTGCTCTACCACTTCGGTTCGAAGGACGCCCTGCGCGACGGCCTGCTCGAACGCCTCGAGCGGCTCACCGACGAGGACCTCGAACGCGCCCGGAGCGCCCCGGAAGGCGTGGTGCGGCACTACCTGCGCTCGTCGATCACCGACGTCACGCGCGACCTCGCGCTGCACCGCACGACGATGGCCGCGCTCCGCCTGGTCCTCAACGACCCGATCGCGGCGGAGGTGTCGCGGCGCTGCACCGAGCGCACCCGCGAGCTGATGCTGGAGCACGTCGAGGACCCGGTGACGGCGGAGCTGGTGATGCTGGTCGGCGAGGGCCTCTACATGCGCGCGGCGCTGGGCGAAGAGGTGACCGACAGCCTGCTGGAGCAGATCGAGGACATCGCGGACCGGATCGAGGCCGGGGCACCGGTCCAGGCGGAACGGCGGAAGGGCTGAGCCGCGGGGATCGCCAGGCACCGACGCCCCTGACTTCAGTCCGCGAGGAGAACTCCCTCAGGCTCCGCTCATGGACGACCAACTCAGCGAGCCAGCCCGTAAACCCGCTCGATCTCCACCGTCAGCACCAGCCGCCGATCCGCCACCATCGCCGCTCGGTACTCGTCCCAGTCCGGATGCTCGCCCGCCACCTTGCGGTACAGCGCGATCAACGCCTCCACCGCCTCGTCGTCCGGAGCCGAAGCGACCGGGGACAGCACCGCCCGCCCCTCCGCCACCGCGTATGACCAGCCGTTCGACGACGCCACGTGGTAGCTCACCCGCGGATCCCGGCGCATGTTCTTCGTCTTCGCGCGCGTGTCCGTGATCGACACCTGCAGCTGGCGGGCGTCGCGGTCGAAGTAATGCGACACCGTCGACAGCTGCGGGCGGCCGTCTCGTTTCAGGGTCGCCAGGACGCCGTGCTTGCCCGCCGCGATGAGGTCGTAGAGCGCTGTGTCGTCAGTCATACCCCTATGAAACCCGGGCGCGAAGGATCTGTTCCCGCCCTCAAACCCCTAGTGACCAGCGGCGTCCGCATACCGGGAGAAACCGGACGATACCCCTCCGGTTGAAATCTGCTTGCATGCGGCAACTAAAGTGTCTTGTGACACAACCATGGGCCGGCCGCTTGCGAAATACGCCGTACGGGCACACTCTTGCTTAAGGCAACTAGTTGCAGTCGCCAACCAATGGTTTGCTCCACCCCAAGGAAGACCCACATGGCACCTCAGAACTCCGCCGTCAGGCCAGAGGCCGACCTCGACCTTGCCGACCAGCTCGGGCACGAGCTGGTCCGGTTCATGCGCTTGATCACCAAGGCGAAGTCCCAGGTCGCCAAACACGGGCCGGACGGGATCGAGAGGGCCGCGTACGCGATCCTCTTCTGCCTCGTCCACGAAGGCCCGCAACGCACCAGCAAGCTGGCCGAGTTCCTGCACTCCGAGATCTCCACGATCAGCAGGCAGTCCAGCTCGCTCGTGCAGCACGGACTCGTCGAACGGCAGGCCGACCCCGAGGACGGCCGCGCCTGCTTGCTCGCCCCGACCGCCGAAGGCCTCCGCGTCTTCGACGAAAACCGCAAGCACCGCGCCCGGTGGCTCGCCGACGTACTCGGCGATTGGAGCCAGGAGGAGCGCGAGACGCTCAACGAGCTTCTCGCGCGGCTCAACACAGGTATCGAAAAGAACAATCCGTCGCTGTCCGACACCGCGGCGACGGCACAGGCCAAGGGGGCCTCGAACGCATGACGTCCACTGTTGAAAAACAACCTCAGTCGCGAGGGGGAGCGCCCGCTGAAGACAGCGAGGGCGGTCCGCGGCTGACTCACCGCCAAATCGTCACGATCATCAGCGGCCTGATGTGCGGCATGTTCCTCGCCGCGCTCGACCAGACGATCGTGGGCACCTCGATCGTCCGGATCGCCAACGACCTGCACGGCTTCGACCTGCAGGCGTGGGCGACCACGGCGTACCTGATCACGTCGACGATCGCGACGCCGATCTACGGCAAGCTTTCCGACATCTACGGCCGCAAGCCGTTCTACCTCGCCGCGATCGCGATCTTCGTCGCCGGTTCGGCCGCCGCGTCGTTCTCGACCTCGATGTACGAACTGGCCGCGTTCCGCGCGGTGCAGGGTCTCGGCGCCGGCGGTCTGATGTCGCTGGCCATGACGATCATCGGCGACGTGGTCCCGCCGCGGGAACGCGCTCGTTACCAGGGCTACTTCCTCGCCGTGTTCGGTACTTCGACCGTGCTCGGCCCGGTGCTCGGCGGCTTCTTCGCCGGCTTCGACACTCTCGGCGGCCTGCACGGCTGGCGCTGGGTCTTCCTGATCAACGTGCCGATCGGCATCGTCGCGCTGTTCGTCGTCGCGAAGGTGCTGAACGTCCCGCACAACCGCCACGACCACAAGATCGACTGGTGGGGCGCGCTGACCATGGTCATCGCCGTGGTGCCGTTCCTGATCGTCGCCGAACAGGGCCAGAAGTGGGGCTGGGGCGACCAGAAGTCGATCTGGATGTACATCATCGGCGGCGTCGGCATCGTGTTGTTCATCGTCGTCGAGAAGCTGATGAAGGACGCCGCGCTGATCCCGTTGCGGCTGTTCAAGAACTCGACCTTCACCGTGGCCATCATCGGCGGCGTGATCGTCGGCGTGGCGATGTTCGGCGCGATCACGATGATCCCGCAGTACCTGCAGGTCGTGCAGGGCTACACGCCGACCGAATCGGGTCTGCTGATGCTGCCGCTGATGGTCGGCATCATGTCCAGCTCGATCATCTCGGGCAAGATCACCTCGAAGACCGGGCGCTACAAGATCTTCCCGGTCGTCGGCACGATCCTGATCGCGGCGGGCGCGTTCTTCTTCGCTATGGTCAAGTACGACACCCCGATCTGGCACCCGCTGGTCGCCGCGCTGATCATCGGCCTCGGCCTCGGCCAGTGCATGCAGACGCTGATCATCGCGGTGCAGAACGCGGGCCCGCGCAAGGACATGGGCGTGTCGACCGCGTCGGCGACGTTCTTCCGGCAGATCGGCGGTACCGCGGGGGTCGCGGTGTTCCTGACGATTCTGTTCAACGTGCTGCCGGGCAACATCACCAAGGCGTTCGGCGGCCACCTGCCTCCGGGCGGGGGCGCCAACCTCGGCGACCTGTCGAGCAACACGAGCGTCATCCAGACGCTGCCGGAAGCGGTGCGCACGCCGATCCTGATCGGCTTCACCGAGTCCATCACCACGGTGTTCTGGGTCGCCGGCGGCGTCGCGCTGCTGGCCACGCTGGTGCTGCTGTTCATGAAGGAGATCCCGCTGGCGGGCATGAACCCGGCGGCGGCCGCGGTCGAAGGCGGCGAAGCGCTGCTGGAAGACCTGGACGAACCGGTCCCGGCCCAGGAAGAAACCGCTGAGCTGAAGACGGCGGGTTCGCTGTTCGAGGAGGCCCCGAAGGAGCCGGTGCTCGTCGGAGCCGGCGGCAGGCACGCCCTGACCAACGGCCACGGCGACGCGCAGGCGGTGGCTGACGCCCGTCCGATGCCGATCACCAACTCGGTGGCCGACGCGGAATTCGGCACGGCCACCGGCTCGGGCGGCGTCCCGGTCACCGGCCACGTGCGCCGCCAGGACGGCAGCCACGTGAGCGCGGCCGCGCTGACCCTGATCGACCAGCAGGGCCGTCAGGTGGCGCGGGCGACCGGCAACGGCGACGGCAGCTACTCGATCCCGACCCAGGGTCCGGGAACGTACGTGCTGATCGTGTCCGCTCCCGGGCACCAGCCGCAGGCCTCCAGCGTGGTGGTCGGCGGGCACCCGGCGAACCTGGACGTCACGCTCACCGGTTCCGGCGAGCTGACCGGCGTGGTCCGTTCGATCGGCACCGCGACCCCGCTGGCGAACGCGACGGTCACGCTGACCGACTCGCGCGGCGAGGTCAACGGCGCGTTCATCACCGCCGAGGACGGCGTCTACACCTTCAGCGGCGTCGGCGCCGGGCAGTACACGCTGGTCGCGAGCGGCCCGCACTACCGCCCGGTCGCGGTCACGCTGACGGTGCCGGACAGCGGCGTGCTGCGCCACGACGTCGAACTCGCCGGCGCGGTGCTGCTCCAGGGCGTCGCGCGCACCGAGGGCGACCGGATCGTGCCGGACGCGCGGATCACCGTGCTCGACGCGAACGGCAACGTCGCGGCGGTGGCCCGCACCGACAGCGAGGGCCGCTACGTGGTCAGCGACCTGCCGATCGGGTCCTACACGGTCGTGGCGAGCGGATACCCGCCCGCCACCAGCCAGGTGACGCTGAACGACGGCGAGGCGCAGCACGACGTGCGGCTGAGCTACGACCAGGCGCTCGACGAGCTGGTCGACCGGTCATGAGCGGGGGCCTGCGCGCACAGCTGCGCTCGAACGGCGGCTGGCCGGTCGAGAACGCGGTGCTCACGGTCACCGACCTCAACGGTCGCCAGATCGCGCGGCAGGTCACGGACGCGAAGGGGGCAGTGGTCACCGACCCGCTGCCCCCGGGCGTCTACACCGCCGTGATCACCGCGCCGGGGTACACGCCGCTGGCCCGCACCGTGCAGATCGGCTCCGACGGGGCCGGGCTGCTCGGCGACATCGCGCTCGTGCCGGTTTCCGGCGCGGTCGAGCTGCCGCCGGAGGGTCCGTGGACGATCGACCCGATGCACTCGTCGGTGGTCGCCACCGCGCGGCACATGGGCATCGCGAGCATCAAGGTGCGGTTCCCGGACGTGGCGGGGCGGATCGAGGTCGCCCGGCCGGTCGAGCGCTCGAGCGTGCGCGCCGAGATCAAGGCGGGCAGCATCGAAAGCGGCATCAAGATGCGCGACGACCACCTGCGTTCGGCCGAATTCCTCGACGTCGACGCGTATCCGCTCATCACGTTCGAAAGCACCGGGCTTTCCCAGCTCGGCACGGACAACTGGGCGTTGCGCGGCGTGCTGACGCTGCACGGCGAACGCCGCGACGTCACGCTCGACCTGCGCTACACCGGGCACGGCCCGGACCCGTGGGGCGGCGTGCGTGCCGCGTTCCACGCCGAAACGCAATTGCACCGCAACGATTTCGCGATCAACTACAGCGCGATGGTGCGGGCGGGCGTGGCCGCGATCGGCACGACCGTCAAGGTGGAGCTGGACATCGAGGCGGTGCAGGGCGAGTCCCTGCCGCAGTTCTAGAGAAAATCGCGACAGGCCGCCCGGGAACTGTCCCGGGCGGCCTGTTCGTTGTCCTGGGCGAAAAGGGTGAACAGTCTGGTTACCCCAGGAATACCCAAAGTCACCGAATGCGGAGGATTCGATGGTTGCGTACTGCAGCCGGTCCCAGCCACGTAGGCTCTTCGCGTGAACCTCGACGCCGCCCAGCCCGCGCACGCCGCGGGAATCGGCCTGAGCTGGCTGGACACCGCCGGCCCGGTGCTCGTCTGGGTCATCGTGCTGTCGTTCGTGCTCATCGAATGCGCGCTCATCATCGGGCTGTTCCTGCCCGGCGATTCGCTGCTGTTCGGCGCGGGCGTGGTGCTCGCCCAGCACGGCTCGGACCTCAACGCGTGGCTGCTGTCCGCGGCCGCGTTGCTCACCGCCGTGGTCGGCAACCAGATCGGCTACTACATCGGCCGCGGCGCGGGCACCACGCTGATCGCCCGGCGCGGCGGGCGGATGCTCAACCGGCACAACCTCGAACGCGCGCAAGCTTTCCTGGACCGCAAGGGTTTCTTCGCGATCGTCGCGGCACGGTGGATCCCGTGGATCCGCACGCTGGCCCCGCTCATCGCGGGCGCCGCGCGGATGGATTCGCGGCGGTTCCTGCTCGCCACCACCGTCGGCGGGCTGCTGTGGGTGCCGACGCTGGTGCTGCTCGGCTACTACGGCGCGGGTCTGCTCGACGCCATCCCGTGGGTCAAGACCGCGGCGCTGTGGGTGAGCATCGCGTTCTTCGTGTTCGGCACCGCGTACGGCGTGCTGCGCTACCGCCAGGAAATGCGGCGTCCGGTCGACGAACCCGACGACGCGCACGCCTGATTTTTCAGGCCGGGTCGGACCAGACTTCCAGCTGGATGCCGTCCGGATCGCGGAACACGATCACCGCGGAACCCGCGAAGGTCTGCGATTCCGTCGCGGGCAGGTAGGAAACGCCGTATTCGCGCAGGCGGTCCTCCCATTCGGCGACCTCGGCCCGGGACGACACCGAGAACGCGACGTGGTCCAGACCAGTGCGTCTTTCGTCGAACGCGGGCCGTTCGGTGTCCGGATGCTGGACAAGCACCACGGAGAATCCGTCTCCCGCCGAACGCAGAACTACTTTGCGCACCCCGGTTTCCGGGTCTTCGCGCCGATGGCTTTCCTCGAGGTCGAGCACCCGGACGTACCAGGGAACACTTCGGTCCACATCGGTCACGGTGAGCGCCAGATGGTGCACAGACGTGAGCTTGGGCATGACTTTCGCGGCCGTCCTTTCAACCCCTCGTTCCAGACTCGCACACCGGTACGACCGCCACGGGCGAGTTCACCGAGTTCCGGGGTCAATCGTGATCTGCCCGTCGCCGGGCGTCTCACTGTCCGAGATGGATCAGCGGCCGCCGCCGACCTCGAGCACCGCGCCGACGGTGAAGGACGCCTCCGGGGACAACAGCCACAGCACGGCCGCGGCGATCTCTTCCGGCTGGCCAGCGCGTCCGAGCGGGATGACCGAGCTGAGTCGCTCGATCCGGTCCGGCATTCCCGCGGCGGCGTGCAATCCGGTCTCCACCAGGCCGGGAGACACGACGTTGACCCGGATTCCCTCGTCGGCGACCTCTCGCGCGAGGCCGAGGCTGAGCGTGTTGACCGCCGCTTTGGACGCCGCGTAGTGCACCCATTCGCCCGCCGACCCGTTCCGCGACGCCGTGGACGAGACGTTCACGATCGCTCCGCCGGACCCGCCGTAGCGCGTCGACAGCCGCCGCACCGCCTCGCGGCAGCACAGGAAAACCCCGGTGACGTTGATGTCCAGCACCCGGCGGACGGTCTCGACGCTCTGCTCGTCCAGCCTGCCGGGCGTGTTGCCGGTGACGCCCGCGTTGTTCACCAAGCCGACGAGCGGGCCCAGTTCGGCCGCCGCCGAAAAAAGGTCGCTGACCTGCTGTTCGTCGGACACATCGGCGCGGTGCGCAAGCGCTTGCGCTCCGTGGGACCGCACCCGTTCGGCGACCTCCTCGGCCGGGGCCGGGTCGCCGGAGAAGTTGACCACCACGTCGTAACCACGGGTCGCGGCCAGTTCGCAGATCGCCGCGCCGATGCCCCGGCTGCCGCCGGTGACGACCAAAACCCCCACGGGTCACTCCTTACGAACGAGGCTTGAGCGGCTCCACGAACTGGGCGTCGAGCCACCGCATCTGCGCCATCCACATCCACCACGTCGCGTCGTCCGGACAGTGCTGCCCGTCGACCGCTTCACCCCGCAGCCATGCTCCCAGCAGCGCGGTGATGGCCGTGCACACGTCGAGCAACGCGCGTCCCCACCACCACTGATGCATCGGGGTGTGCAGCTCGAGGACACCGCCGTGTTCCGGCAGCACCGACAACGCCCAGTCCAGCCGGGTCCGGACCTCGCTGAGCACCTCCGGTTCGAGCTGCGGTTCGCTGGTGGTCTCGCGCATCCGCTCGACCAGCAGCGCCAGCCTCGGATCCGGCCCCTGACCAGCGGGTTCGGACAGTCGGCGGTCGACCAGCGTCCGCAGCCCGTTCAGGTGCGTGCGCACGAGCGGGACATACGGCGGGTACAGCACGGCGATCCGGGCTTCGCCGGCCCGGTCCCAGGTGACCGCGCCGGCGTAGGGATCCGTCGTCGCCGGATCGTCGAACATCACCCTGCTCAGAGGGCGAAATTCGTCAGCGGCAGGTTCTCGAGCACCAGGTCGGCGCGGTCGCGGGTGTTCGCGATCAGGTCCGCGTTGCGCTGGTCGGAGCCGAGCGCGCGCTGCCGGGCCTCGACCAGCGAACGGCCGTAGCGCCGGTGCCGGGACACCAGCCGCTCGATCCGCTCCGGCTCGTCCGGCGCGAGGAACCACGCCTCGGTGAGGTACTGCCGCACGCCGCTCCACGGGTCGTCCGGAAGCAGCAGGTAGTTGCCCTCGGTGATGACCAGCTGCACCTCGGGAGCGACCGGGACGGCGCCGGCGATCGGCTCCTCGATCTCGCGGCGGAACTCCGGCGCGTACACCGTCTCGCGGCCCTCGGCGAGCCGGCGGATCAGGTGCACGTAGCCGGCCGCGTCGAAGGTGTCCGGCGCGCCCTTGCGGTCGGTGCGGCCGAGCCGCTGCAGTTCGACCTGGGCCAGGTGGAAGCCGTCCATCCCGACGACCGCGGCCCGCGAGCCGAGCGCGTTGGCGATCGCCCAGGCCAGCGTGGTTTTTCCGGAGGCGGGCGCGCCGATGATGCCGAGCACGTGCCGTTCCCGCGGTTTGGCCAGCTTCTCGGCCCGCGCCAGCAGATCCTCGAACGCCGTCATCGCACTCCCTCTTCTCTGCTCTTCGCCAGTTCCCCGACCGGCCCCGTCCACGAACGCGGACCGACATGCCGGACCCGTTCCGCTGCCACCGCGTTCGCGTATCCGATCCAGTCGGCGACCGCGCCTTCCCGCGTCGCGACCGCGTACGCGAGCGCACCGTGCCACACGTCTCCGGCCCCCAGGGTGTCCCGCGCTTCGACGAGCGGCACGGGGACCTGCCCAGAGTCTTCCGTAGTGCTCCAGGCGACCGGCTCCGGGCCCGCCGTCGTGATCGTCACTGACACTCCGCGTTCGGCCAAACTCGGTGCGGGAGCACGGAACCGCGCGGAACAGGCTGCCACGTGGACCAGTGGCAGCAACTGGTCCAGTACCGGTTTCCAGCTGCCCGCGTCGAGGACGACCGGCACTTCGCGGGCGCGGGCTTCCTCGGCGACAGCAAGCGCTAGCTCGGGATGATGCCCGTCGACGAGGACCGCGTCCACGCGCTCGAAAATCTGGGTGAGGTCAGGCAGTTCCAGTGGCTCGTCGGAGGCGGCGTTGCGGGAGACGACGGTGCGTTCGCCGTCGCCGTCCCGCACCACGACCGCGCTGACCGGCGGCGCCTGCGCACGTTCCGGAGCGAGGTCGACCAGATCGACGCCGCAGGCTTCGAGGTCAGCCCGGGCGAGCGCGGCCAGCGGGTGCGCACCGAGAGCCGTCACAAGAGTCGCTTCGGCCCCGAGCGCCGCGACGGTCACCGCGGCGTTCGTCGCCGGCCCACCGGCCGCGACATCCACCTGCAGCGACTGCACTTTCTCGCTCGGCTCCGGGAATTCCGCGACCCGCTGTACGACATCGACGGTGCACAACCCCGCCAGCAGCACTCGCACGTCAGGTCAACCCGGCGTGCGTGGTGGACGCGACCTCGACGACCTCGCCGTTGTCGTCGAGCTTCAACGCACCGGTGAGCAGGCCGACCACCTGGTTCATGCTGTGCGTCTTCGGCGTCACCACGGCGACGCGCTTGCCGAGCCGGTGCACGTGGATGCGGTCGGCGATTTCGAAGACGTGCGGCATGTTGTGGCTGATCAGCACCACCGGCAGGCCGCGGTCGCGGATCCGGCCGATCAGTTCCAGCACCTTCGCGGATTCCGCGACGCCCAGCGCGGCCGTCGGCTCGTCCATGATCACCGCTTTGGTGCCGAACGCCGCCGCGCGCGCCACCGCGACGCCTTGCCGCTGCCCGCCGGACAGCGTTTCCACCAGCTGGGTAATGGATTTGACCTTGATGCCGAGGTCGTCCAGGATCCGCTGCGCCTCGGTGCGCATGGTCGCGCTGTCGAGCTTGCGCAACCCGATGCCGAACGGTCCCTTCAGCCGCTTTTCCCGGCCCAGAAACATGTTCGACGCGATGTCCAGCGCCGGCGCGACGGCCAGATCCTGGTACACCGTCTCGATTCCGTAGTGCCTCGCGTCCAATGGGGACTTGAAGTGGACCGTCTTGCCGTCCACTTTGATCTCTCCGGCGTCCGGCACCACCGCACCGGACAATGCCTTGATGAGACTGGACTTCCCGGCCCCGTTGTCGCCGACGACGGCGAGCACTTCGCCGGGGTAGAGATCGAAATCGGCGCCGTCGATGGCGGTGACCCGGCCGTAGCGTTTCACCAGGCCGCGCGCGGAAAGGGTCGGCTGCTGCTCGTTCGAGGAAGTCATGACTGCTGCTGCCTCCGTGCGATCCGGTCCACGACCACCGCGGCGATCAGCAACGCGCCGGTCGCCAGGTCCTGGTAGTTGCCGTCCACGCCCATCTGCGTCAGCCCCGAACGCAGCACGGCGACGACCAGCGCGCCGAACAGCGTGCCCAGCACCGAACCGCGTCCGCCGAACAGGCTCGTGCCGCCAAGCACCACCGCGGTGATCGAGTCGAGGTTGCCGAGCTGGAACTGGTTCGGGTCGGCGTTCGGCGTGCGGCCGAGCGCCTGCCACGCGGCGATGCCGAAGCACAGCCCGGCGACGAGGTAGACCGACAGCACGGTGCGGTTGACCTTGATCCCGGACAGCCGCGCGGACTCCGGCGCGTTGCCGACGGCGTAAACGTGCTTGCCCCACGCGGTTTTCGTGAGCGCGTACCAGACGGCGAGAAACATGAGCAGCGCGAGCGTCATGCCGTAGGTGATCGGGATGCCGCCGAAGAGGTACCGCTTCGTGCCGAGCCAGGTGAGCAGTCCGTCGGACACCGGAACCGCCTGGCCGCCCGCGATCAGCTTCGCCACCGCGGTCAGGCCGGTGAACGTGCCGAGCGTGATGATGAAGGCGGGCAGCTTGATCCGCGTCGCCAGCGTGCCGATGAACAGGCCGACCACGACGGTCAGCGCGACTCCGGCAAGCAGGGCGAAGAAAACGTTCGTGACCGCGGCCAGTTTCGCCATCACCAGCGTCGCCACGACCATCGACGACGCGTTGGAAAGGTCGATGCCCGCGATCAGGATGATCAGCGTCTGGCCGAGCGCGAGCGTGCCGACCACCAGCGACTGCTGGACCACTGTGGACAGATTGTCCAGGTCGAAAAAGGTGTCCGTGGCAAAGGAAAACACCAGGACCGCCACGACCAGCGCCAGCGCGGGACCGACCGCGGGGGCGCGCAGGAAGAACTCGCCGAGCGTCTCGCGCTCGCGGTTGTTGACCGTCGCGGTCGTCATTTCCCGCCTCCCCAGCAGTTCTGCAGACCCCAGGCGGTGTCCTTGCTCGGCACCCCCGGCATCGGGTGGTCGGTGATCGCGGTCGAGCCGGTGTTGACGAACCCGCTCGGCTTCTTGCCGGTCTTCGCGTACTCGACCGCCGCGAGCACGCCCTGTTCGGCCATCTTCCGCGGGAACTGCATCACGGTGACGGCGAACTGGCCGTTCTTGACGTTCTGCACGCCCTCGCAGCCGCCGTCGATCGAACCGACGGTGAGCTGGTTGGTGAGGCCGCGCGCTTTGAGAGCCGCGTACGCGCCGCGGCCCATCGGCTCGTTCATCGTGTACACCGCGTTGAGGTCGGTGGTGCGCTGGAGGAGGTTCTCCATGCCCTGCTGGGCGAGGCTCTGGTCGCCGTTGGCGTTGGTGTGGCCCTTGATCTCCGGCGCGCCGTCCTTGAGCCCGATGCCCTTAAGGAACCCGCCGTGCCGCTGGGTGTCGACCGAACTGCCCGCGGTGCCGTCGACCATCAGGAGCTTCGGGTCCGCGCCCTTCAGCGCCGCCTTGACGTACGCGCCCTGCTGCTCGCCCGCCGCGAAGTTGTCGGTGGCGAAGGTGGCGTCGACCGCGTCCGGCGGTTCGGTGGCGGTGTCGAGGGCGATCACCAGGATGCCGGCGTCGCGGGCGTCCTTGATGGCCTTGAGCACGCCGGTGGACGAGCTCGGCGTGATCAGGATGGTGTTCACGCCCTGCTGCATCAGGTTCTCGATGGCGCGCACCTGACCGTCGTTGTCGCCGTCGAACTGCCCGGCGAGCGCGCTGAAGTCAGCGCCGTTGGCCTTGGCCGCGGCGGCCGCGGCGCTGCGCAGTTCGACGAAGTACGGGTTGGTGTCGGTCTTCGTGACGAGGCCGACCTTGGCCTTGCCGCTGCCGCCGGTTTTGGAGCTGCCGCCCCAGTGGCGTTCGACGGTGCACCCGGCGGTGGAGACCGCGACAGCGGCCGCCAAGGCGAGTGCGGTGAGACTCCGGTGTCTCATGGAGATGCCCTCCGAATCGAGGTGCGAGCTTGCCGATGGACGGGAAGGTAGACAGACTCATGCCATGACGCAAGCGTTTGCGCAAACGCTTGCCAACGCTCCTGGTTTCGCTCTCTCGATAAAGGACAGACATGCCGCGACCCCGCTCCGCCCGCCCGACCCAGCGCGACATCGCCGAAATGGCGGGCGTGTCGATCACGACGGTCTCGCACGTCGTCAACGGCACGCGGGCGGTGGCCGAGGAGACGAAAGCCGCGGTGCTGCGCGCGATCGAGACCACCGGGTACACCGGCGACGCGATCGCGCGCTCGCTGGTCACCGGGGGTACGCGGTCGATCGGGATGGCGATCTCGCTGGTCGCGAACCCGTACTTCGCGGCGCTGATGCACGCGATCGAGCGGGAGGCGTCGGCAAACGGATACACCGTGCTGCTGGCGGACACGCACGACACCGCGGGGACCGAACGGGACGTGGTGCGCGCGCTGCGGTCGCGCCGGGTCGACGGGCTGCTGATCACGCCCGCACCCGGCGACGGGTCGGTGCTGGGCGAGCTGGTGTCGCTTGACGTGCCGACCGTGCTGATGGACCGGCTCACCACCCGGACCGACATCGACCAGGTCGGCGCGGAGAACATCCAGGCGACGTCGGCGCTGACCGCGCATCTGGCGTCGCTGGGCCACCGCCGGATCGGGATGATCTCCGGCGCGCCCGGGCTGACGACGAGCGACGAACGCGTGCTGGGCTACCGGCTCGGCCTCGGCCGGTCAGGATTGAGCTGGTCGCCTGACCTGGTGGCGTGCGGACAGTCCTCCCGCGACGGCGGCGGCTTGGCGTTGAGCACGCTGCTGGCGCTGCCGGATCCGCCGACCGCGCTGGTGGTGGCCAACGACAGCATGATGGTCGGCGTCCTGCACGAGGCGCGGCGACGGGGTTTGCGGATCGGCCAGGACCTGCCGGTGGTGGTGTACGACGACGTCGAATGGGCCGACCTCGTCGACCCGCCGCTGACGACGATGGCCCAGCCGATCGACGAAATCGGCCGCCGGGCGGTGCAATTGCTGCTCGCTCGACTGGCGGATCCCGGCCGACCGGCCGAGACTGTGCGGTTGCCGCCGACCTTGCGGCACCGAGCTTCGTGCGGGTGCGCGTCGTGACTGCCCCGCGTAACCAGGCTCGCGGCCGTTCACTCACCTCAGTGATTCTCGGGACCCGATCGTCTCGGACCCTCTCTGGTGCGGCCCGACAGTGGCTACTGTTGGGTAGGTATCGACGACGAGGGCCATGAAAAATGACCGTTCTGGCGCCGGAGGTCCCCCACTGGGACCTGCCGGTCACCCATCGGTTCGGGGTGGCATTGGGGAGGCACGCCAGCCCGTACCACGACCAGCTGCTGCGTGCCATCCGCGGCGCTGCCGCGCGGGCGGGTTGCGACCTGCTGCTGGCCGACACCAGCGACTGTCCGCGCGCGGAAGCCGAAGTGCTGCGCGCGCTGCAGGCGGACCGGATCGATGGCGTCCTTCTGGTGCCCGCGCCCGGTGACGAGGCGGTCGTGAACGGTCTCGTGCGGACTGGTGTGCCGACGGTCCTGGTCGACCGGATCGCCGGCCGCAACGACGTCGACCAGGTCGGTTCGGAGAACTTCCAGGCCATGTCCGCACTGGTCGAACACCTGGCCGCGCGACGGCACCGGCGGATCGCGTTGATCACCGGCACCGAAGGCACCACCGTCAGCGAAGAACGCGCCCTCGGTTACCGCCTCGGCCTAGGCCGCGCCGGGCTGCGCTACAACCCGGAGCTGGTGGCGTCCGGCCAATCCACCGCAGGCGGCGCGGCCCGAGCTGCCGCGAAACTCCTGGACGGCTGGCCCTCGCCGACTGCCTTGGTGGTCGCTGGCGAGGCGATGCTGATCGGCGTGCAATGGGAGGCACACCGCCGCGGCATCCGGATCGGATCGGAACTGGCGGTCGTCGGATACGGCGACATGGACTGGGCACGCACGGTTTCCCCTGGCGTGACGACGATGGCACAACCCATCTCGGAAATCGGCCGCCGGGCAGTGCAGTTGCTGCTGGCGCGCTGCCGCGAGCCGGAGCGCCGACCGGAGTCCGTCCGCCTCGCGCCACGGTTCCTGCACCGCGCTTCGTGCGGCTGCTGAGTTTCACAGGGTTGCCGCGGCCTCCAGCAGCATCCACCCTCCAATTTGGACAGACAGATCCCGCTCCGCCTTGCCCGGCGGGTTCGGGGCTGGCTTGTCCCAGTACGCGCTGAACAACGGTCCGGTTTTCTCTTGTGCCGCACCGTTCCAGCATGCTTCCGCTGATTTTTGGACCAGCCTTTTCGCTGCTTCGGCTTCCGGCCTGGGCAGTTTGTTGGCCTTGTTGGCCGCGAGCGCGAGGTAACGGGCGGCGATCGCCGAGAAGAGCCCGCCGTCGCCTCCGTCTGATCCCGGGAGAATCCCTTGTGGTGCCAGGTGTTTCTCCACCGCACGGATCGTGCGTGCCGCGTCTTCCCAGCGGGACTGCTCCAGGCATGCGCCGAGGTAAACCCCTTGGCAGTACGAGAAAATATGCTTGACCACTTCGCCGGTGTCCGCCCGGATCCCGTCCCAGACCAAGCCGGTCTCCGGGTCTACGAGGGTGTCGGTGAGCCATTGCGTCATGGCACCGGCGCGTTCTTGATCACCCGTCCGAGCGTGAAAGATAGCGGCAGGCCCGTTCGCGGGGGTATTCTTGAAGGAGTCGCCGCGCCGCCACCAAATTCCCCCGCCAAGGTCTTCTGTCCAGCCTTCGTGCAGCCGTTTGCTGATCGCCTCGATCGGTTCGTCCACTGTGGATAGTTGGAGTTGACGCACTCGCTGCAGCGCGAGCCCTAGCCAGGCTATGTCGTCGTAGTAGTCGTTTACCCAGGAACCGAAATTGCGCCGGTGCACCGTCGCGATGAAGCGGTCGATCAGCCGCGCGCGTTCGTCGGTGGGCTGACGGAGCTGCGCGTCGACGAGACTGTCGAGGAGATGGGCCTGCCACCAGTAGTTCCAGTGCCAGTGCAACCGCTGACTAATGGTGGGCGGCCACCCACTCCGACCTAGGACGGTGCCCGGGAGAGCCCATAGGCGGCGGAGGTGTCGGGCGCAGACCGCCTGTTCGGCTGAGGCGGCGCGTTCGAGTGCTGCGGCACGCTCGGCTGAGGCGTGGCTCTCGGCTGCCGCGGGTTGCTCGCTCGCTGCGGCACGCTCGGCCGGTGCACCCTCAGCCACCGCCGCCGCGGTGCGCTCGGCCGGGTCGATTGCGTCATTGGCTTGGTCGACTGTGCGCTCGGCCGGTGCCGCACGCTCAGCGGGATTCGCCGCGCCCGCAGCCGCATTCGGCGTGCGACCGGCAGAGTCGTCCGAGGGCGATGCGGCAGGGCCGGGCGCATCGCCACGCGCAGCAGAATCGGCGGGCTCGGCTGGATCGGCGGTCATGACCTGATTCTGCCTGCGCTGCGGAGAACTTGCCTCTCTACGCACACTCCCGTCTGAGCCGCGCGATCGGCGCTAGGCCTGGGTTCTCGTGAGCGGCTATGCCGGTTCTAACCGGCGCAGCCACTCACGAAGCACCCCATCGGTGGCAACCCGCCGGGAGTCACCAAGCCTTGGAGAGGTCCGCATGCTGTCGGATCCACGCGTGCATCACGATTCCGGCCGCAACTCCCGCGTTGATCGACCTTGTGGTGCCGAACTGGGCGATGGAGACCACTTTCGCCGAGTCCGTCTGTGCGGCTTCGGACAGACCAGGGCCTTCCTGACCGAACAGCAGCAGGCACTTCCGGGGCAGTTCGGCGGTTTCCACCGGCTCGGCGCCGGGCGTGTTGTCCACCGCTACCACCGTCAAACCCTCCGCGGTGGCGAATTCCAGCAGCGTCGCGACGTTCTCGTGGTGGCGGAGGTGCTGGTAGCGGTCCGTCACCATCGCGCCTCGGCGGTTCCAGCGGCGGCGGCCCACTATGTGCACTTCCGCGGCGGCGAAGGCGTTCGCAGTGCGGACGACCGTACCGATGTTGTGGTCGTGCTGGAAGTTCTCGATCGCGACGTGGAACGGGTGCCGTCGGGTGTCCACATCGGACACGATTGCTTCGCGGCGCCAGTAGCGGTAGGCGTCGACCACGTTGCGGCGGTCGCCGTTGGCCAGGAGTTCGGGGTCGTAGCGCGGGTCGTCCGGCCAGGTGCCTGGCCAGGGGCCTACGCCTACCTCCTCGCGGTTCACCCACTCGGTGGGGCCTGCTTCGGGTTGTTCCGTCGTCACGAAGGACGATTCTCGCTCAGCCGAGGCTGACGCCGTGCGCCGGACTGTCGTCGTGGCGGTGGCGCCACCTCAGGTAAGCACCCAGGTACGAGATCACCAGCACCGCCAGGGCCACCACGACCACCACTGGCAGCAGCGAGCGCGGGATCACCGTGCCGTAGAGGTAATACGCGTTGAACCCGCCCGGCAGGTCGCCGAGACCCTGCTGATGCCGGAAGAAATCCTCCAGCGCGGTGAGCGGGCACGGAATCGGCGTGACATTGACCAGCACGCCCCACACCGCGAAGAAAATGTGCACGAAAACGACCTTCGGCCACCGCCACGCGAGGAAGCCGCCGAAGCCGATGAAGAGCAGGGCGAGGATGTGCACCGCCACGGTGACATCGGCCAGAACATGCGCGACCGTCGTGTCCACCTTCGCCCCCTTCCCAGTGCACCTACCAGCGACGTTACTCCGATTACCCGTCCAGGGAGCGGGAAATAGGGGGACCTGATGTGATGTTCGACCCACCGGAGCAACGAGTTCACCCGGCAGGTAACGGAGGGATCACTCCGGGTAGGAGACGGGGCGGAACACCCCGCACGAAGGGACCCGACGCGCCGTAAATGACTTCGTTCCGTGCACGCGAATCGCCGGAGAAAACGGGGGAAAAGCGGGTTGACGAACGCGGAAGAAGGACCTCAGGCCGGCGAGCCGGTGCCGCCGAAACCCGGCCATAGGGTGACCCCATTGAGCTTGAGGTCGTTGGGCAGTTGGCCGTCGCGGCCCCCGTCCGCCGTCGTCCAGACGACCTCGGAGTCGGGGTAGAGAGTCACCACGAAGCCCACGTCAGCGGGGTGCGCGTACTCGATCGAGAGCACGTCGTCGACGCTGAGCACGACTTCGTCGCCATAGGGTTCGACGTTCCAGGTCCGGGGCTTGTCGTCGTTGTTGGTCACCTGGATCCGGATCATCCGCGCCCTCCCGTGGCTCGAAGCCGACGATACGCGGAAAAGGGCGTTCAGCCAGTGAACGCTGCTCCGTCGATGTCCGTCACGACGAGGCGGATGGTTGCGTCCGCCCACTCGGTCCCGTCGAGTACCTTGCGCACCTGGGCTTCGGCGGCCGACAGCAGGGGCGGCAGCGGCAACCGCAGCGCGACCACCCGGATCTCCACCGATTCCGCGGTCAGATCCACTGACCCGCCAGCGGGATCGGTCGGCAGCCAGCTGATTTCCGCGGCCACGCTCGTCGCGGGGCGGAGGCCGTCGACGGCCGACAGGGCGTCGGCGAGTCTTCCGGTCAGCGAACGCGGATCGGTCACTTCCGCCCCACTTCGATGTCCAAAATGGACACTCGGACGGCGTCCACGGAGCGGCCGGTCTGCGCGAGGACTTCCCGGAACACCGCGCGCTGCACCGCGCGGCCCACGGCGGCGGCCTGGTCCGCACCCGAGATGACCACGTCGACCTCGACCGTCAGGCTGTCCTCGTGGGCACGGACCCGGACGCCGTCCGCGGGAGCCGGTTCCAGGCCCTTCCAGCGTTGCCTGGCTTCGCGGGCCCACGCGGTCGCCAACCCGCGCAGGCCGGGTTCCAGGCGCACGACTCCGGCGGTTTCGGCGGCCGCGCGGGCGGCAACGCTCGCGATCACCGGGGCGGCGATCACGTATTCGGCGGTCATTCCCCGTCCTCGTACACGTCTTCCACCAGCAGATCCAGGCTGACCAACGAAATACCCACCCGCGAGGTCGCGGCAGCGGACACCAGTTCTCGTACGCGGGCCAACGTGTCAGCGCCGCTGGTGTTCCCCAGTCGCGCCGCGAGGGTGAGTTCGACCTCGACCTGGGCCGCGCCCGACGAATCGACGCCGACCTTTCGCACTCGCACCCGGCGGGCGCGGACGTCGCCGGCAGAATCGGCCGCATAGCGGAGCACGACCGCGACGGCTTGTTCGCTCACTTCGACCGAACCCGGTTCGGCGGCGGCGAGATCCAGCATCTGACCGCGGCGCACCTCAGCACGGACGGCCGACATGATCCGGCCGAACAGGTCCGGCGGGGTCGGGTCGGGCTCGTCGATCAGTTCCTGCGTCGCCGAGCGCAGGGCCAGCAGGCTTTCCCGCGCGGTGCGGCAGTGGACGCACTCCGCCTGGTGGTCGTCGGACTCGTCCAGGTTCTCCCAGAGCGTTTCCAGTTCCCGGCCGCACGGCAGTTCGTAGTCCTGGTTCACCTCCACGGCTTCATCACCTCCGCCAGCTGCGCACGGGCCCGGGCGATGCGCCCCCGGACCGCGGTGGGGTTCGCGCCGACGATCTCGCTGATCTCGTCGTACGACCGGCCGTGCACTTCACGCAACAGCCAGCACGCCCGTTGCTGCGGGGTGAGCGTCTGAAGCGCCTCGTCGAGCGCCGCGAGCTGACCGCTGACCTGCACCGCGTGCTCCGGCTGCGTGTCGCGGCGCGGCGATTCGGCCAGGTCGAGATCGACGTCGGCCTGCGGGCGGCGCGCCCGGATCACGTTGAGACAGCGGTTGGTCGTTCCGCGGTACAGCCAGCCGACGAACGCGTTGTCGTCGTTCAGCTGCGCCAGCTTCCGCCACGCGCCGAGGAACGCTTCCTGCACTACGTCCTCGGCGTCGCCGCGGTGATGCAGCATTTTCAGGGCGAGCCGGAACATCGGGCCCTGATAACGCTGCACGAGCTGTTCGTACGCGCGCACGTCGCCGTCTCGCGCACGGCCGACGAGGGTGGCGTCGTCGAGCGGGACACTGGTCGTGGTCACGGCACCCCCTTCCGTCAGGGGGACACCGCGTGGCGGGCATTCGTCACGCACGCATTGTGGGTGACTGTGCTCACTTCCGCTCGGTTGACTCCTCAGCTGAGCCCGAGGTCGTCCTTGCTCAGCAGGTACCGGTACTCGAGCCCGGCCTTCTCGATGGCTTCCCGCGCGCCGGTGTCGCGGTCGACGACCGTCGCGACGCCGACCACGGTGGCCCCGCCTTCGCGCAGCGCCTCGACCGCGGTGAGCACGCTGCCGCCGGTGGTGGAGGTGTCCTCGACGGCCAGCACCCGCTGCCCGCGCACCTCCACGCCCTCGATCCGGCGCTGCATCCCGTGTTCCTTGACCGCCTTGCGGACGACGAACGCGTCGAGCACCACGCCCTCGGCGGCGGCGGAGTGCAGCATCGCCAGCGCCACCGGGTCCGCGCCGAGGGTGAGCCCGCCGGTCGCGACGTAGTCCCAGTCAGCGGTGAGCTGCCGCAGCAGCTTGCCGATGAGCGGGGCGGCCGCGTGCTGCAGCGTCGCCCGCCGGAGGTCGACGTAGTAATCGGCTTCCTTGCCCGAGGCCAAGGTGACCTTGCCGTGCACGACGGCCAGTTCGCTGACCAGCCTGGCCAGTTCGAGCTTCGCAGTTTGATCCAACCCGGGGTACGCCACGGCCGAGAGTCTTACACACGGCACCGACAACTTCCGCGCGTCACTCCCCGGTCGCGACGGCCGTCACCGGACGCGTCCGCGTCGCCACCCAAGCGGGCAGGACCGCGGCGACCAAGGCGAGCACGATCGCAGTCGCGATGATCACCAGGTAGATGGAGATCGGCCCGTCCGGCAGCACCCGTCCGGTAGCCACGAGGCAGAACGGCACGATCGCGCCCGCGGACACCACAGTGCCCAGCAGGATGCCGATCGCGGCGATCAGACCGCCCTCGCTCGCGGCCATCCGCAGCACCTGGCCGCGGGTGAAACCGCCGAGGCGCTGCAGCCCGAACTCCCGCCGCCGTCGTGAAGTCGCCATGACCAGGGTGTTCACCACGGAGATCACCGTGTAGCCGACGATCATGCCGACCAGCAGGTAGTTCACCCACGCGCCGGTCTCGTCGTTCTTGGCGTTCGCGGCGGCCAGCGTGCTCCGGTCACCGACGGACACCGGGAGACCGGCGGTCGCGGCGGTCAGGCTGCGCGTCAGCCGGGCCTGGTCGACGCCGGGTTCGGCGCGGACGAGCACCTGCCGGGGGAGACCCGCGGCAGTGTGCGCGGCGAGCAGGTCGGCGGGCAGGAGAAGCTGTTCGGCACCGTCTCGCTGATGCACGATCGCGACGATGCGAAGGGTCCGGTCGCTCCCGTCGCCTAGACGGAGCGTGACGGAATCGCCGACGGACCGGGAGACTTCGGCGGCGTCGGGCAACGCGATCGTGTCGCCTTTGAGGTCGGCGAGATTGCCTTGCACGACCGTGGCCGCGTTGATCGTCGCGTCGGTGAGGCCGAGCGTCGGGTAACCCTTCTTGGTCTGGTTCTCGTCGAACGGCGCGGTGATGAACGCGCGACTGCTGACGTACGACGAGACCGCCGCGACGCCGTCCGCGTGCCGGACACGGTCGAGGGCCTCCGGAGTAATTCCAGTGGGGCCCGCGACGACCGCGTCGGCGCGGAGGTCTTCGGCGAAGGCTTGCGCGGAAGCGGCGGTGGTCATGGTCTGCAGATAGATGTTGGCGGTCGCGATGCCGACGGCGAGCATGATCGGCGTGACCGCGCCGGCCACCCGGGTGGCCGCGTTGCGCGTGTTGGTGATCGCCAGCCAGCCGGTGACGCCGCTGATCAGCCGCATCGGGCCCTGCAACAGGATCGCGGTCAGCTTCGTGACGCCCGGGCTGATCATCGCGACGCCGATCGCCCACAGCATCACTGCCGGACCCGCCGTGCTCGCCGCGATGGGTCCCGTCATCACCGCGAGCGTGACGATGCCCAGCGCGGTCCCGCCGCCGAAGCACAGCAGCGCGACGATCAGCCGCACTGGAGTCAGCCAGCTCCGCGGCACGGAGGCCTCGGCGAGCGCCTCGGTCGGCCGGATGCGACCGACCCGGAATCCGGCGACCAGCGCGGAAATCCCGACCGCGAGCAGCGTCGCGCCCGCCGCGATGATCATCGGGATCCAGCCCTGGTGGAACTGCACCTCGGGCGAGATGAACCCGCCCGAGGTGAACTGTTCGAACAGCCATCGGCCGAATACCGGACCCAGCGCGGCCGCGACTCCGGTCGCGAGCACGCCGATGACCAGCGCTTCGCCGAGAACCATGCGCCGCAACTGCCGCGGTGTCGTGCCGATCGCGCGCAGCAGAGCCAATTCCCGCTGCCGCTGGCGCACCGACAGCATCAACGTGCTGGCGATGACGAACACCGCGACCGAAATCGACAGTCCGCCCGCGACACCGGCCAACGGGATCAGCCGCCCGCCGCTCGTTTGCGCCTCCGGGAATTCAGCGAGTCCGCGCTCATCCCCAGTCAGCACAGACACCCCAGGCCCGAGGTGCAACGCGGCCGGATTGTCAGTGACGACGCCGAAGTAGTCGACTTTGCCGGGGTGGCCGGAGAGCTGATCGGCCACGTCGTCGGCGAAGAACACGTCGGAACCATCAACCGTCCGAGCGACGCGGTAGTGATTGATCGTCCCTTGCACCGCAAGGTCGACCGTCGCGCCAGCCGACGCACCGCTGGCGGCGGGCAGCACCACTTCGCCGTCTCGCGGCGCGGGTCCGGGCAGCCGAGCGGACTCCCAACCGTGCGCGACGAGAGGCTGTTTGCCCAGCGATACCGGGAAATTCACCTCACCGACCACAGTGGACACACCGGGCGTCGCGCGGATCGTCTCCGCCAGCGACCGGTCCAGCCGGACCCGCTCGGAGAGCGCGACCGACTGCGTCTTGGGCTTGTCGGGATGCTTCTGCAGCTCGAAATCCTGTTGTCCGGCAACAACTGCCGTCGCCCAAGCCAGCCGGTTCGGCGGCGTGGCGGACCGGATCCCGGTCTCCATCAGACCGGCGCAGGCGGACACGATCACCGCGCCGAGGAACGCGGCCACGAACGCGGCGATGAACCCGCCGGTGCGGAAACGCAAGGTGCGCAAGGCAAGACTGAACATCAGAAGCCGCCCACCGGCGTCCGGTCGGCCCAGGCGCCGAGGTGCGTCATGCGTTCGGCGACCGCCGTCGCGGTCGGCCGGTGAAGCTCGCCGGCGACGCGGCCGTCCGCGAGGAAGACGACGCGATCCGCGTAGGAGGCGGCGACCGGGTCGTGCGTCACCATCACGACGGTCAGCCCGCCGCGCACCGATTCCGAGAGCAGGCCGAGGATTTCACTCGCGGTACGGGTGTCCAGCGCGCCGGTCGGCTCGTCGGCGAACAGCACGGCCGGGCGGCTGACCAGCGCGCGGGCGATCGCCACCCGCTGCTGTTGACCACCGGACAACTGACCCGGCAGGTGCTTGCGCCGGTCGCCCAGCCCGACGTGCCCGAGCATCTCGGCGACGCGGCGGCGGTCCGGACGACGACCGGCCAGCCGCAGCGGCAGCACGACGTTCTGCTCGACGGTCAGCGCGGGCAGCAGGTTGAACGCCTGGAAGACGAACCCGACCTTGTCCCGGCGCAGCTTCGTGAGCCGCGTTTCGGAGAGCTTGCCCAGTTCCTGGTCGTCGAGCAGGACCGAACCGCTCGTCGGCCGGTCGAGTCCGGCCGCGCAGTGCAGGAACGTGCTCTTGCCCGAGCCCGACGGGCCCATCACCGCGGTGAACCCGCCGCGCGGGAAGGACAGGCTCACCCCGTCCAGTGCCGTGACCCGGCCGTATTCCTTGCGGACGGATTCGAGCCGCACCGCTTCCCCAGTCGCCATGGGGAAAACGCTATGGCCTGCCGGAGGAAAACACCCTGGGGCGCACACGCCGGGACGGGGTAGGGCTGTCCCTACCGCTAGGTGCGGCGGCGGTTGCCGAACCCGCCGGCGAGCTTGCGCAGCACCGGACGCGGCAGCAGTCCGCCGATCCCGACCAGGGCCTTGTACTGCAGGCTCGGCACCGAGATCACCTTGCCGCGGCGCAGGTCAGCGAGGGCTTCGTCGACGACCTGGGCCACGTCGAGCCAGAACGCCTTCGGCCCCTCCCGCCGCAGCCCGGCGCGCTCGTGGAACTCGGTGTGGGTGAAACCGGGGCACAGCGCCATCATCCGCACGCCCTTCGGCAGCGACATCGCGATGCCCTCGGTGAACGACGTGACCCAGTTCTTGCTGGCGGTATACGTCGAGCCGCGGCCGGAAAAGAAGCCCGCGACGCTGCTGACGTTGATGATGTCGCCGCGGCCGCGCTCGACCATGCCCGGCAGCGCCGCCCGGGTCAGCTGCAGTACGGCGGTCACGTTGACGTCGAGCTGACGCTGCAGGTCCTCGGCCGGGATCTCCCAGAACTCGCCGCTCAGCCCGAACCCCGCGTTGTTGACCAGCAGGTCGACCGGCCGGGTTTCGAGCAGCTCAGCGACCCGGCCGCGACCGTCCACTTCGGACAGATCGGCGGACAGCACGGTCACGTCGACGCCGTGCTCCGCGCGCAGCTTCTCGGCCAGCGCGGTCAGCCGCTCCTCGTCCCTGGCGACGAGGACGAGGTCGTGCTTCTCGGCGGCGAGCCGGCGCGCGAATTCCGCGCCGATGCCCGCGGTGGCTCCCGTGATCACAGAACTGGTGGTCATGTGGGTGAAGCTACCCGTTTTTCAGCTGCGTTTGCGCTGGTGGCGCAGTATGGTCCGGCGCATGGGCAAGCACACCAAGCGGACGCCCGGATATCTGCCCCGGATGGCCGCCGGTGCGGCGCCCCTCGCTCTGTTGCTCGCCGGCCCGGCTGCGGCGCTGGCGGACACCCCGCGCGGGGGACTGCCGCTGGAGGAGCACCAGCACGGTTCCTCCTCCGACCTCCAGTTCACCCGCGACGAGGCGCTCACGACGCGCGATCTGCCCGCGTCCGCCGCGTCGAACCTGCACCAGGCGCTCGCTCCGGACGCCGCCGGCCAGTCCCAGACGCACGACCTGCGTCTCGGCGAGGCAGGCCGCGCGTTCACCGGCAACGACCTCGGCGCGCACCACACGCAGCCGTTCGACGGTGCACACGTAGCCGGTCTGGACCAGTCCATGCGGCACGGCGTCCGGCTGCCGCAGGGCGTCGAAGCGCTCTCCAGCAGCAAGACCGGCGCCGAGTCGGGCCTGGCCGGCCGATTCTCCGGCGACCTGATGAGCGGCAGCCGCGTCGAACGCACCTCCGCGGACGCCGTCGACCTCGGCCCGGCGGGCTCGGTGGTCGCGAACTCCGACGAAAGCGTGCTCGGCCAGTTCACCGGCAAGCTCGACGTCGCGCGGCTGGAGTCCGCCGAGCGGCACAGCGTGTCCGGCGACCTCGGCCCGGTGCACACGCTGGCCGCGACGAGCCAGTCGACCGCCGAGCGCACCGAGCGGTTCCACGGCGAACTGTCGGCCGCGGACATCGCGGCGGCGCGGGCGAGCACCGCTTCTACCGTGGGTGTCCCGGTTACCCGGAGCCAGCACGTGGGCGCCGAGGTGCTCGGAAATCCGGTCATCGACAACGGATGGACAGTTTCCGGGCCGCCGTTCACTTTCTCGCCCGGCTGAGTTCACCGCCGGGCCGGGTCCGCTTTCGGCAACCGAGTCCGGACCGTTTCCGGATCGTGAAACGGCCCTCGGCCGAAGCCGTCGTGAGCTGCGGGGCGTCACCCGTTCGCCGTAACGAAGGCCGCGTTTCCTTTACCCACCGTGGCGGTTCGGCGGGCGAATCCGGGCTCGACCAGGTGGCGCCGCCACCGGGAGAGTCCCCAGCGGGAGGCCCGCATCCGCTTGGATAGCCTGCTGGGCGTGGTCGACCTCGAATCCGCTGCCGCCGAATCGGCGTCTCCGACAGCTGCCGGCAAGAGCAAAGCCGGGCGTCGGGCGCGGCTGCTCGCTGCGGTTTTCGGAATCGCCGGCGCGATTCTCGCGATCGCGATCCCGTTCCTGCCCGTCACGCTCGAGCAAACCACCCTCGACTGGCCGACCGCACAGGGCGGCACCAGGGCGGTGTCCGCCCCGCTGACCGCGCAGGCGCCGATCTCGCTCGACGCGAAGGTCTCGTGCACGACCGCGCGGGCGCTCGACGCGCGCACCGACGGCAACGCCGTGCTGTTCAGCACCAACCCGCCGAACTCCAGCATCGGCACCGTCACCGGGATGGCCCTGCAGGTCGGCGACGGTCAGCTCACGCTTTCCTCACAGGGCCAGCAGCTCGGCGCGGCCCCGATCGGCGAGGGCGACTGCACGATCACGGTGCATTCCGACCCGAAGCACACGACCGCGTCCGTCGGCGGCACCCACCTGGCGGACGTCAGCGACGACCACCGGCCGCAGCTCACCGGCTTCTTCTCCGACCTCAACAACCAGGACGACACGCACGGCCTCTCGGTCTCCGCGCAGGTCGACAACCGCTGGGCCAGCACCGCGACCGGCATCAAACTGGCCGCCATCGTGCTGTCGGTGCTCTGCTTCATCGGCGCGGTGCTCGCGCTGTACCGCCTCGACCGGCTCTCCGGCCGGCGCGCGCCCCGGCTGGCCAAGCGCGGCTGGTGGAAGCTGAAATTCCTCGACATAGCCGTCCTCGGCACGCTCGGCGTCTGGTGGCTGATCGGCGCGATGACCGCCGACGACGGCTACTTCACGACCATGGCGCGCGTCCGCGGCGACGCCGGGTACATCGGCGAGTACTACCGGTGGTTCGCCGCGCCGGACGCGCCGATGGCGTGGTTCGTCGACATCTACGCGGCCATGACCAAGGTCAGTTCGCTGACGCCGTGGATGCGGCTGCCGTCGCTGTTGATGGGCGTCGCCTGCTGGATGCTGATCAGCCGGGGCGTGCTGCCCCGGCTCGGCAGGCAGGTGCGGATCAGCAGCGCGGCCGGCTGGGCGGCGGGCGCGGTCTTCCTCGCGTTCTGGCTGCCCTACGACAACGGCCTGCGCCCGGAAAACCTGGTCGCGCTGCTGTCGCTGATCACCATCTGCGCGGTCGAACGCGCGGTGGCGACCCGGCGGCTCGGCCCGGCGGCGGTCGGGCTGACCGTCGCGGCGCTGTGCGTTTCGGTCAACCCGCACGGGCTGATGGCCGTGCTGCCGTTCGTGGTCGGGCTGAAACCGCTGGCGAAGATCGTGCTCCGGCACGCCCGCCAGTTCGGCTGGGTGCCGGTGCTCGCGCCGGTCGCCGCCGCCGGACTGGTGATCCTCGCGCTCATTTTCTGCGACCAGACGCTGAGCGGCGCGCTCGAATCGGTGCGGCTGCGCTCGTCGCTCGGGCCGACCGGGGCCTGGTACAACGAGCTGGACCGCTACACAATGCTGTTCAGCAACGGCCCGGACGGTTCGATGACGCGCCGGTTCCCGGTGCTGTTGATCTTCCTCTGCCTGGCGACCTGCGCGGTCGTGCTGCTGCGGCGCGGCAACATCCGCGGCGCCGCGCTCGGCCCGAGCCGCAGGCTGCTCGGCATCAGCGCACTGTCCTTTGTGGTCCTCGCGCTCGCCCCGACCAAGCATTCGCACCACTTCGGCATGCTGGTCGCGGTCGGCGGTCCGCTCGCCGCGCTCACCGCGTTGTCGACGAGCACGACCGTGCTGCTGTCGCGCCGCAACCGCGCGGCGTTCTTCGCCGGGCTGATGGTGATCGTCGCGCTGGCTTCGACCGGGCCGAACGCCTGGTGGTACGTCTCGGCGTGGGGCGTGCCGTGGTTCGACCTCCCGCCGCAGGTGTTCGGCATCAAGCTGAGCACGATGGCGCTCGTGGCGGCCGCGGTCGCGCTGGCGATCGCGGCGATCGAGCACATGAAGCACAACGAGCACGAACCGTTCGTGCCGCCCGCGCCGGTGCCGCGGTCCGACCTGGAAAACCGCGGCCGGGCGCTGCGGCTCGGGCTCGCGCCGCTGTCGACGGTGTGCGCGATTCTCGTGCTGTTCGAGATCGGCAGCATCGCCAAGGGCATCCAGAAGCGCTGGGACACCTACAACATGGGTGCCGACAACATCCGCCAGCTCGCCGGGAAGAGCTGCGGGCTGTCCGACTACATCAAGGTCGAGCGCGATCCGAAGGCCGGCATTCTCGAAGCCGCGCCGCAGCAGCCGCAGAACGCCGCGCCCGGCTGGCAGGTGCCCGCAGGCGCCGACCGCGGGACCACACCGCAGGAATGGCTGACCAGCACCCAGAAGGGCTTCGTCACCAACGGCGGGCTGCCCACGGACGACAAGTGGAAGCCGCCGCACGGCTTCGGCAAGGACGCCGCGCCGATCTGGGGCAGCTACCACGAGTCCGGCGACGGCGCGGGCGACCTGCGCACCCAGTGGTACTCGATCCCGGAACGCGCGCGCGACGGCTCGGTGCCGATCGTGGTCGCGCTCGCCGGCAAGACCGAGGACCCGAACGGGCTGACCGCCGAATTCGGCAAGAACACCCCCGCCGGGTTCGAGGTGCTCAGCCGCGAGAAGCTCGACGCGAAGAAGAAGGACACCGACTGGCGGGACGCGCGGGTCAGCGTGCCCGACGGTGCTGACCAGGTACGGATCGTGGCGAAGGGCCGCGGACTCGGCAGCGAGGGCTGGGTCGCGTTCAGCGCGCCGCGGGCGCCGAAGATCGCGAAGATGACCGACGTGGTCGGGAAGGACCCGGTGTTCCTGGAGTGGGCCGCCGCCGCGCAGCACCCGTGCCTGCGCCCGTCCTCGATCCACAACGGGATCGCCGAGATGCCGAAGTACCGGATCAGCGCGGGCGACGACCTGCGCACGGTCGGCCGTTACTGGTCTTCGCCCGCGGGCGGCGGACCGTTCGTGTGGATGAACGCGAGCGTCCAGATGGAGGCCTTGCCGACGTACCTCGAAGGCGACGTCGACCGCGACTGGGGGACGTTGTACGAGGTGACGCCCGACGTCGCGAACGCGCTCCCGGCTTCGGCGGCGCTGCATCAGCAGTCGGTGACGCACTCCGGGTTGTGGTCGCCTGGGCCGCTGGCCAAACCCGCCAACCCGACCGGCGAGACGTAAACCAGCTGTGTCGCGAAGGGCCCCTTGAGCTGCTCAAGGGGCCCTTCGCGCTTTTCAGCAGCGGTATCGGGTGAACTGCTCGTTCATGATCAGAAACGCGCCGAGCCCGTGGAAGTCGTTCGTCAGCCGCTTCCGCGCGAAGTAGAACTTCAGGTCCCCGACGTTCGTCCCCTCGCAGATGTCGGTGATATTCGTCAGCCCGTCCGACCCGATCGACACCTTCTGCAGCACTCCCGCATAGCCGCGCTGGGCGACCGAGGCGTAAGAAGCGGGCAGATATCCGCGCTCGATGCCCCGGGAGACGGTGAACGCGTACATCGAGGACGCAGACGTCTCCAGCCAGTTCCCGTCGTCCCCGCCGTGGTCGACGACCTGGTACCACCGGCCGGTCCGCGGATCCTGGAACCGGCGGTATCCCTCGGCGAGGAACTGGACGATCCCGACCAGCTCCGGCCTGCGGGGATGGTCGGCGGGCAGCACCTCGAGGATGTCGATCGCGGCCATCCCGAACCAGCCGATCGCGCGGGCCCAGTGGAAGCTGGAGTGCTTGCCGGGCCCGGTCGCCCACGGCTGGGTGCCGCTTTCGTCGTAGGCGTGGTAGATCAGGCCCTTCGCGGGTTCCTTGAGGTGTCCGAAGTAGACGGACAGGTTCTTGGCGGACTCCTCATAGCAGTACGTCGGGTCGTGGAAAACCTTGCCGTACAAGGCGAGGAACGGCTGCGCCATGTACACGCCGTCGCCCCACAGCTGGTGCTGACGGCTGACCGCGTGCCACATCCCGCCGTCGCTCGTGCGCGGATAGGTCTCGAAGCGTTTGCGCAGCTGATCGGCGGCCTTGCGGTACTTGGCGTTGCCGGTTTCGTTGTACAGCAACGGAAGCATCTGGCAGGCGCGCATCGAGTCGAGGCTGCTGAAGCTGTTGGAGATGCCGTCGTCGGTGATGAACCGGTCGTACCAGGCGACGAGGTAGTCGAGGTATTTGCGTTCCTTGGTTCGCCGGTAGAAGAGGTACTGGCCGTAGAAGTAGAGGCCGAGCGGATAGCTCCAGCCGCCGATGGACGCCGGGGTGTAGCGCTTCATGGTGGAGTCGATGACGGCGCGGGACCAGTCGCGCGCGCCCGCGGCCGCCGCGACCCCGGGCAGCGCGAGCGAGCCGAGCGCCGCCGCGGTCCCGGTCAGTACCGATCTTCTCGAGAGGGACATGCGGGTGTCCTTCCTGCTGTCGGCGGCGGCGGGAAAGGCTGTCGAACGACCTCTACCCGGCGCGGGAGCGGTCCGGCAAGGTTCCTGTCCTGGATGTCCGGCGCGATCGCTGGATAGGCGCAGCGGGGCGTCCGGTCAGCGGGAACCCGTCCGCAATGGACACCCGAGCCGGGCGATTAGCCGATTTGTCGACGCGACCTGGCGGGTTCCGGCCAAACGGGGCGCGCCGACACGGTGCGGCCGTCCCGGTAGGAGGGCTCGGCAGCGATACCCTGACCGGCGTGGGTATCTCGGCGTGGATCTGGTTCGTCATCGCCGCCGTCGCGCTGGTGGCGGGGCTTGGCCTGCTCTTCGCGGACCGGGCCAGGGAGGGCTCGCGCAACCGTGAGCGGCAGCGCTGGGCCCAGTTGCGCGGCTGGCAGTTCGTGGAAGAGGACGAACGGCTGCCCCGGCAGTGGTCGGGAGGCGCGATCGGCTACTTCGGAGCCGACGCGGCGGTGAACGTCGTCGCGGGCTCCACCTTCACCTCCGACGGCCGCCGTCCGGTGTTCATCTTCGACATCGAGTCCCAAGGCCAGGTGCCCGCGGTGGTCGTGGCCGTGCGCTGCAACAAGACGCACCGGGTGCCGGTCGAGATGTGGCTGTCGAGCGTGCCGTTCCAGCGCGAGAACATGCCGGAGATGCTCGGCCCGATCGGCCAGCGCTACGCCTTCGCGGACGACTCCGAGGGGGCGCGCCAGGTCATCACCCAGGACCTGGTGGACGCGGCCGACCAGCTGGGCGGCGACGTCGGCGTGGCGTGGCTGGAGAACGAGTGGGTGCTGGCGAGCGTCGTGCCCGGGGCTGGGCCGTCGCGGCTTGAGCGGCTGCTGCGGGATCTGGGCGAGATCGCGGACATCGTGGACCCGTTCGACGAGGACTACGACTCGAACCGCACGTGGACGCCGTCTGCGGGGACTCCGGCCGGGCCTCCGACGAGCGCTCCTTCTCCGGCGGACACGCAGGCGACGCGGCCGGTCGATACTCGCGCAGTGGAGACGTCGGCGCCGTCGCCGGCGGATACGCGGGCTACGGAGCGGCAGCCGTCTCCGCCCGCGCCGCGCACTCCGCCGGGCAGGGGCGAAGTTCCGCCGCCTCGGCCGGTGGAATCGGAGCGCGGCGAAGACGCCACCTCCTGAGACACGGGAACCGCCCGGTCGCGCTTCAGCGGCCGGGCGGTTTTTTGTTCGGCAGGGGTCCTGCCAGGGTGACGCGGTGCTGCTGAGATGGATCCGCGAGGTTGCGGACGAGCCGTTGCTCATCGACCCGGCCGCGAGAAACCTCGAGGACCGGGAGAACACCTGGTCGCTCTCGACGTCGGACGAGGAACGCGGCTCGTTGTCGGCTCACGAGATCGCGGCCGCGTTCGAGGAGTGCGCCTCGATCCTGCGCGAGCGGGTCCTTTCGCTGGGCTACGACGGGCCCGTGACGTTCTATGTCTGGCACGACCGGCAGGCCGGGCAGTTGAGGTGCTCGACCACCTCGCGGCCGAGCGATGAATTGCCCTTCGGGGCGCGGGTCGAACTAGACGTCCCGCTGGCCGCCATCGCCGAAGAGTTCCTGAACGATGAATCTCCAGGCCTGGTGCCGTGGAACTGCCTTCGTCCGGGACCGGACGACCACGCCGCGGAAACGCTCGCAGTCCGGGTCTGGACCGCCGACCTTGGCAAGACGCAGTGAGGGCCTCCCCGCGATAACTCCGCGAGGAGGCCCTCACCAACCACACTCAGACCCGCGACACCGTCAGCGTGTCACCGGTTTCCAGTTCCGGCAGGTCCACCCGCACGGTGTCCCCGTCCCGGACTTCGCCGGCGAGCAGCTGCTTGGCCAGCTGGTCTCCGATCGCCGACTGCACCAGGCGGCGCAGCGGGCGGGCGCCGTAGATCGGGTCGAAGCCGTTCAACGCCAGCCATTCCCGGGCACCGTCGGTGACCTCGAGGTGCAAACGGCGCTGGGCGAGCCGCTTGGCGAGCCGGGCGACCTGTATGTCCACAATGGACGTCAGTTGCTCGGTGCCGAGCGCGTGGAACACCACGATGTCGTCCAGCCGGTTCAGGAACTCCGGCTTGAACTGACGTTGCACGACCTCCATCACCGCGTCGCGGCGCTGGCGTTCGTCGAGCGCCGGGTCCGCGATCGCTTGCGAGCCGAGGTTCGACGTCAGGATCAGGATGGTGTTCCGGAAGTCCACCGTCCGGCCTTGGCCGTCGGTGAGCCTGCCGTCGTCGAGGACCTGCAGGAGCACGTCGAACACGTCCGGGTGCGCCTTTTCGACCTCGTCCAGCAGCACAACCGTGTACGGGCGGCGCCGGACGGCTTCGGTCAGCTGGCCGCCCTGGTCGTAGCCGACGTAACCCGGGGGAGCACCGACCAGGCGGGCCACCGAGTGCTTCTCGGAGTACTCGCTCATGTCGATGCGCTGCATCGCGCGCTCGTCGTCGAACAGGAACTCCGCCAGCGCCTTCGCCAGTTCGGTCTTGCCGACGCCGGTCGGGCCGAGGAACAGGAACGAGCCGGTCGGCCGGTCCGGGTCGGCAACGCCGGCCCGTGCGCGCCGCACGGCGTCCGCGACGACCTGGACCGCCTGGTCCTGGCCGATGACGCGGCGGTTCAGCTCCTCCTCCATCCGGAGCAGCTTGCCCGTCTCGCCTTCCAGCAGCCGTCCGGCGGGAATGCCGGTCCACGCGCTGACCACGTCCGCGACGTCGTCCGCGCCCACCTCTTCCTTCAGCATGACGTTCTGCTTGCTGGCCTCGTTCGCGGCCATCGCGGCCTCGAACTCCTTCTCCAGCACCGGAATCCGGCCGTACCGCAGCTCGGCGGCCTTGCCGAGGTCGCCGTCGCGTTCGGCGCGTTCCGATTCGCCGCGCAGTTGCTCCAGTTGCTCCTTCAGCTCACGGACGGTCTCGATCGAGCCCTTCTCGTTCTGCCAACGGGCGGTCAGCGCGGTGAGTTCCTCGCGCTTCTCGGCCAGCTCGGCACGCAGCGCGGTGAGCCGTTCGAGAGAGGCAGCGTCGTCCTCTTTGGACAGCGCCATCTCCTCGATCTCCATGCGCCGCACGGCCCGTTCGACCTCGTCGATCTCCACCGGACGCGAGTCGATCTCCATCCGGATCTTCGACGCGGCCTCGTCGACCAGGTCGATCGCCTTGTCCGGCAGGAACCGCGCGGTGATGTAGCGGTCCGACAGCGTCGCGGCGGCGACCAGCGCGGCGTCCGTGATCCGGACCCCGTGGTGCACCTCGTAGCGCTCCTTCAACCCGCGCAGGATCGCGATGGTGTCCTCCGGCGACGGCTCGCCGACCAGCACCTGCTGGAAACGGCGCTCCAGCGCCGGGTCCTTCTCGATGTGCTGGCGGTACTCGTCGAGCGTGGTCGCGCCGACCATCCGCAGCTCGCCGCGGGCGAGCATCGGCTTGATCATGTTGCCCGCGTCCATCGCGCCCTCGCCGGTCGCGCCCGCGCCGACGATGGTGTGCAGCTCGTCGATGAACGTGATGACCTCGCCCGCGGAGTCGGTGATCTCCTTGAGGACAGCCTTCAACCGCTCCTCGAACTCGCCGCGGAACTTGGCTCCGGCCACCATCGACCCGAGGTCGAGTGCGACGACTCGCTTGCCGCGCAACGATTCCGGCACGTCGCCCGCGACGATCCGCTGGGCGAGGCCCTCGACGATCGCCGTCTTGCCGACGCCCGGTTCGCCGATCAGCACCGGGTTGTTCTTGGTGCGCCGGGAAAGCACCTGCACGACGCGGCGGATCTCGGTGTCGCGGCCGATGACCGGGTCGAGTTCACCGGAACGGGCCCGCTCGGTCAGGTCGACGCCGTACTTCTCGAGCGCCTTGAACGTGCTTTCGGGATCCGCGCTGGTGATCCGGGCCGACCCGCGCACCTTCGCGAACGCCTCGCGCAGCGCGTCCGGCGTGGCGCCGTGCCGCTTGAGCAGATCCGCGACCTGGGCTCCTTCGGTGGCGAGGCCGACGAGCAGGTGCTCGGTCGACACGTACTCGTCACCGAGTTCGGTGGCGAGCTTCTGCGCCTGCGAGAGCGACTTGACCGCGGGCGCGTCGAACTGCGGCGTCGACACGGTCGCGCCGGTCGCCGACGGCAGTCCGTTGATGATCGGCTCGAGCTCCTTGTGCACCGTCTCCGGGTCCGCCCCGACCGCGGTCAGCAGCGGTGCGGTGGTCCCGTCACCCTGCGCCAGCAGGGCGCCCAGCAAATGGGCGGCCGACACGTGCGGGTTGCCGGCCACGGTGGCCGCCTGCGCCGCGGACGAGATCGCCTGCTGGGTCTTCGTGGTCGGGTTGAAAGCGTCCATCCCTCACCTCATGCGTTTGTGGAAATACCTGGTGACAGGCCCGACCAAGGCCCGTCGAGAGGTATAACGTCAGCAAAGTTGAGTCTGTTCCGCTCAACTCTGAATTGGTGCCACCGCGGCCGCGGGCAGCCTCGGTCCCAGCCTGCCGAGCCCGAGCGCGGCAAGGCAAGCGCAACCCCCGACCAGCACCCAGGGTAACCAAGCCGCCACGGAAAACAACGACACGATCGCTGGAGCGAGCACCTGAGCCACAGTGAACGCGTATTGGAACGCGGCGAGGTAACGGCCCTTCGCTTCGGGTGGTGCGGCGGCCTCGGCGAGCGCGCCGGAGCGCGGGCCGAACACCAGGTCGCCGGCGGCGAACACGAGCGTGGCGGCCAGCAGGTACGGCACCTGCCAGCTTCGCGGAACCAGCAGCACGCCGACGCTCGTCAGGCACCACGCGGCGAACAGCGCTGACCCGGCGCGCATCGCGCTGATCCGGCTGAGGCCCCGGGTGAGCCGCAGCGCGACCGTGCCGCCGGCGCTGGTCAGCACGGTCAGCAGGAACAGGATCGCGCCGGGCAGCCAGGTGGGCGCGTGCAATCGGTCGAGCACGAACACCGGGGTGCCGATGAGGAAGAAGTCGAGCGACAGCCCGAACAGCCCGCTCAGCAGGATCAGAGTCAGGTACGGGCGGTTGCGCCACACCCCGCTGCGCACGCGCACTGCGGGCGCGAACCGGCGGCCGGGCGGGATGAACACCGCGACGAGGCCCGCCGCCGCGAGGAAAGTCAGCACGTCCACGAAGAGCGCGATGGGGTAACCGCTGTCGCCGAACCAGGTGAGCAGCGCCGACGACGTCAGCCCGCCGAGCCCGAACCCGCCCGCGCGCACCATTCCGACCTCGGCGAACGGCCGGTCCTTCGGCACGTCCCCGGCGACGGCGGCGACGAGCGCGAACAAGCAGCTGAAGAACAATTGTTGCCCGGCACCAAGAAGGATGGCGGCGACCACAACTCCGCCGATGTCGTGCGCGAACAAATACGCACTGATTCCGGCGGCCTGCAACAGTTGCGAGGCAAGAACTCCGGCTCTCGGCCCAGCGCGATCCACCAGCCGCCCGGCCAGCGGCGGCATGAGAAGCCCCGCCGTGGTGCCCAAAGTGACCGCGGCGCCCGCTTCGACGAGCGGGATTCCGATCACCCGCGTCACGTAAAGCAGTGCGAGCGGAAGGAAAAGTCCGGAACCGAAGTTGTCGATCCCCATTGCCAGCAACATCGCGACCCTGCTTCGCGTCACATATTCGACGCTACCTCCGGGAGAGGGGGACGAGGCAGGGCCGGGAGGGCGCATCGCTTGGCGGCAAATGCCACTCCCAGTAGAAAGCTCGTGAGTGTCTACCGCGGCGAGAACCGCGACAAACACTCACGAGCCCCTTTAGTCGACGCTGAGTGTTCCTTGGTGCCTAACGAACTCTCGTTCAACAGCCTCGCTCAGTTCGACATCGTGCTGTGCCGCCGCACCGTCGCCGACCGTCATCGTCTCGGCATGCGGCGTGTATCCGTGTGCGGACACAGTGAGCGTGTAGGCGCCCGGTTCGATTCCCGTGAAGCGGTACGCGCCATCGCCGCCCGCGATGTGCGTTGCGGTGACAATGCCCAGGCGGTCCGTAAGAGTCAGCACCGCGCCTGCGACCGCGGCGTGGCGACCGGCTGCGCGTACGCGACCTGAGATGGCGCCCTGGCTGTCCAACAGCAAGTCGTGCCAACGCGCGTTGCCGTTAAGCCGCACGGTCGACACCGCGGGCCGCGTCGAACCAGCTGTCGCGAGAAGGACGTGCTCGCCCACAGTGTCCGCCGACAACTCGTACGCGCCCGTACGTCCCGTACGGCCGACGTCGACCTGACGCCCGGTCATGTCGGTGAGCGTGAGCACGACACCCGATACCGGACGACCGCCCGCGTCGAGAACCCGGCCGCGCAGCACGGAGGTCATCTCGACCGGAGCTTCGACCACCGAGACGGCCTCGACCGAAACCGCCGCCGGAGCCGGTGCCGGCGCGTCCGCGTCGAGCGTCCGGCGCAGCGGCACCTCCTTGATGAACAGCACCGCGAGGAAGGTGACCACGGCGATGCAGCCCGCGACGAAGAACACCGTGCCGGTCGCGTCGCCGAAGGCCCCGCGCACCACCGGCTGCAGCGCCGGCGGGAGCGACGAGATGGCGAACGTGCCGCCACCGCCGGACACTGCGCCGCCCGAGTGAATACCCATCTGCGACAGGGAGTTCGCGATGTTCGTGGCCACTCGGGCGGCGAGCACCGCACCGAGCGCGGACACGCCCGCCGCGCCGCCGAGCGACCGGAAGAACGTGACGACCGAGGACGACGAACCGATGTCCTTCATCGCGACCGTGTTTTGGACTACCAAAACCAGGTTCTGCATCAGGAAGCCCAGTCCGAGGCCGACCAGCGCGAGGTAAACGCCCATCAGCGTCAGGTTCGTCGCGTGGTCCACCGTCGAGAGCAGGAACAGCCCGGCCAGCAGCGAAACCCCGCCCGCGACCATGAACGGCTTGGTGCGCCCGGTGCGGGAAATGACCTGCCCCGCACCGGTGGAGGCGACGGCAAGCCCCAGCACCATCGGCAGCGTCATCAGGCCGGCGTGCGTCGGCGAGAAACCGCGCGCGATTTGGTAGTACTGGCCGAGGAACACCGAACCGCCGAACATCGCGGTGCCGACCGCCAGCGAGGCGAGCACGGACAGCGTGAAGGTGCGGTTGCGGAAGAGCCGCAGCGGAACCACCGGCTCCGCGACCCGGGATTCGACGAGAACTGCCAGCGCCAGCGCGACGATCGCACCGCCGACGTACGCGGCGCTCGACCACGAAACCCAGCCGAAGCTGCCGCCCGCCAGCGAAACCCAGATCAGCAGCAGCGCGACGCCGCCGACCAGCAGGGTCGCGCCCAGCCAGTCGATCCGCACCTTGCGCTTGAGCACCGGCAGCTTCAGCGTCCGGCCGAGCACGATGAACGCGACGACGGCCAGCGGCACGCACACCCAGAAGCACCAGCGCCAGCCGAGCGGCGAGTCCACGATCAGCCCGCCGATCAACGGGCCGGACACGGTCGCAACGGCGAACACCGCGCCGGTGTAACCGGTGTAGCGGCCGCGGTCGCGCGGCGCGATCATCGCCGCGATGACGACCTGGATCAGCGCCTGCAGCCCGCCGAGCCCGATGCCCTGCAGCGCGCGGTAGGTGATGAGTTCGGGCATCGACTGCGCGATGCCGCCCAGTGCCGATCCGACGGTGAAAACGACGATCGCGATTTGGTACAGCAGTTTCTTGCTGAACAGGTCGGAGAGTTTGCCCCAGATCGGGGTGGTCGCGGTCGACGTCAACAGCGTCGCGGTGACGACCCAGGTGTACTCGCTCTGCGAACCGTGCAGGTCGGCGAGGATCGTCGGCAGCGCGTTGGACACGATGGTCGACGACAGCAACGCCACGAGCAGGGCCAGCAAAAGGCCGGTGAAGGCCTTGAGGATTTCCCGGTGCGTCATCGGCTGCCCGGATGCGGTGGTTTCCACTTTTCGCTACTTCACTTTCCCGACTGCGGCGCGCCGGCGCAGTACCCGGACGGGCCGAGCGTCGCGCGCAGACCTTCGTTCAATTCGGCGAGCTGCGACGTGAGGCCGGAGATCCGGTCCTCGTCCCAGCCGCCCAGTGCCGTCTCGAAGAACTCGAGGTACTGCTTGCGCCAGAGTTCGAGCCGGGCGAGACCGGCCTCGGACACGCTGATCAGCGACGCGCGCCCGTCCTCGGGGGCGGGGCGGCGCTCGATCAGCCCGGCGGCCTGCAACTGGGCGATCTGCCTGCTGATCACCGACAGGTCGACGAGCCTGCGCTTCGCGACCTCGGACGGACGGGCCTCGCCGTGCTTGGCGAGGTCGGACAGCAGCATCGCCGAGGCCGGGTGCAGCCCTGGCTCGTTCTGCCACGCCTGCATGATCCACAGGTGCTGGAGCTGGGCGGACGCCTTCAGTTCCCGCAGCAGTTCGAGCCGCACGTCGTCAGCTGGGCTCATCGTTCCTCCCGGGCCTGTGCCCACTTGCTTGTATTCTACAAGTTTAGCTGCCGAAGGTTGCGTAGGACAACTATCTAATCGGTGAGCTGCCCCACGTCCTGACTGGCCGGTAACCCGACCGGAGCAACGATGCGGGCTTTCCGCCTCAGTGCGGCTACTCTGCGGACCAGACGCCCCGCGATGCCGACGCGGCGAGCACGTCGTGGACAACGAGGAGCAGGAGTGGCGAATTCCCCCGCGCGGCGGCGCGAGCCGAATCCGACAACCTCGGCCCCCCTGCTCTCGTGACCCTTCCCTCCCAACCCCCCGGCCTCCGGTCCCGACCCATGAACGACGACAGCCCGATGACAGCCGATTCGATCAGCCCGCTCCCGCGGACCTCAGCCGCGCCCCGGCAGGCGCCCGCCGCCGTCGTCGCGATGGTGCAGCTCATCCGCGACACCTGGGCCAAATCGGAGCCGTACGCGCCGGAGATCTCGCAGTTCTTCTACGGGATGCTGTTCACCCTCGCGCCCGCCACGCGCGATTTCTTCCCGATCAACATGGAAGTGCAGGGCGGGCGCATCATCCGGGCGCTGGCCCGCGTCGTGCAGATGGTGGACCGGCCGGACGACCTGCTGCCGTTCCTGCGCCAGCTCGGCCGCGACCACCGCAAGTTCGGTGTCGCCCCCAAGCATTACGAGGCCGTCGGGACCGCGCTGCTGGCCGCGTTGAAAAACCACCTCGGCCCGGACTGGACGCCGGAGGTCGAGCGCGCGTGGGCGGAGGCGTTCACCATCGTCGCGCGCGCGATGCAGGAGGCCGCGGCGGCGGACGAGAACCCGGCTTCGTGGTCGGCGACCGTGGTCGAGCACCGGCGGCTCACCTGGGATCTCGCGCTGGTGCGGGTGATCCCGGACCAGCCGGTGCCGTATTCGCCGGGCCAGTACATGAGCGTCGAGGTGCCGCAGCGGCCGCGGTTGTGGCGGTATCTGTCGCCGGCGAACGCGCCGCGCGAGGACGGCGGCATCGAATTCCACGTGCGCGCGGTCGACGGCGGCTGGGTGTCGCGGGCGATCGTGAGCCACACGCAGGCGGGCGACGTCTGGCGGCTCGGTCCGCCGCTGGGCCGGATGACCGTCAACCGCGAACAGTCGCGCGGGGTGCTGATGGTCGCGGGCGGCACCGGGGTCGCGCCGCTGCGCGCGATCCTCGACCACCTCGCGCTGTGGGGCGAGAACCCGAAGACCCGGCTGTTCTACGGCGGCCCGACCCGCGAAGACCTCTACGACCTGGAAGAACTGCGTGCGCTCGCCGCGACCAACCCGTGGCTCACCATCACCCCGGTCGTCGAACGCGGCGACCATCTGCCCGGGTGCGAACACGGCACGCTCGCCGAGGCGGTCACGCGGTACGGCGCGTGGCCGGACCACGACATCCTGGTGTCCGGTTCGCCGGCGATGATCCGCGCGACGGTGTCGCGGATGCTGGTCGCGGGCAGCGCGCTGGACCAGATCCAGTACGACCCGTTCACGGCGGACTGAGGCGATGGACATCCGGATTCCGGTGGCCGACGGGGAAATCGACGGCTATCTGGCGGTGCCGTCCGGCGACGGCCCGTTCCCGGCGGTCGTGCTGATCCACGACGTGTTCGGGCTCAACCAGGACGCGCGCGAGATCACCGACCGGTACGCCGCCGCGGGATATCTCGCGCTGAGCCCCGATCTGTACTCGCGCGGCGGCATGATCCGGTGCGTCAAGCGGACTTTCCAGGAGATGCTTGCCCGCGAGGGCCGGGCGTTCGCGGACATCGAGGCGGCGCGGGTGCTCGTCGCCGGACGGGACGACGCGACCGGCAAGGTCGGCGTCGTCGGGTTCTGCATGGGCGGCGGATTCGCGTTGGTGGCTGCCTCGCGGGAGTTCGACGCTTCCGCTCCGTACTACGGGGCGCTGCCGAAGGATCTGTCCATTTTGGACGGCGCCTGTCCGATCGTCGGCAGCTTCGGCGGCAAGGACCTCTCACTGCGCGGTGCCGCGGCCAAGCTCGACGCCGCGCTCACCGAACGCGGAATCCCGCACGACGTCAAGGAATACCCGGACGCCGGGCACGGTTTCGCGAACCACTACCGGCCCGCGCCGCTGGCCGCGGTCGCCCGGATCGCCGGAATGGGCTACCACGAGCCCTCGGATTCCGACGCCTGGCGACGCGTGATGGCGTTCTTCGGCGAGCACCTGAAGTAGTCAGCCCAGCGTGCTCACGTAGCCGAACGCGCCGACCGCGACCGCACCGAGGCACGCGAGGCCGAACGTGCGTCGGTCCGGGCGCTCGGCTTGTTTCAGCAGCTGGACGCCGGAAGGCACCAGCGCCACGCACAGCCCGGCCGCGGCGACGATCGACCACGGCGTCGTTCCTTTGAGGACACCGAGCGGCATGAGCATCGCCGCGGCGAGTGCTGCTGCGCGCACCCGTCCGAGCGCTCCGGCGCGATAGGCGGCGAAAGCCAGCAGCGGCCAGCCGAACATGATCGTGAACGACAAGAAGCTGAACAGGTGCAGGTCGCCGTAGGCGTCCGCGACGAACGCGGTCGCGTAGTCCGCTCCGCGATGCCGCGCGAGATCTGTTGCGGCCTGGTCGAATCCGGTGTGGAAGACCCGCTCCGCCAGACCGATCAGCACCAGAGCGCCGGACCACGCCGCCCAGCGCGGCTTCTGCATCGCGATCTGCCGGACCACTGTGGACACTGCGAAGAGCAGAACCACCTGACCGGCCACGAAACAGGTCGCAGCCGCGGTCATCTGGGCTGGATGCTGCACCGAAGCGGCTAGCTGGTGCGGGAAGAAGAACGGATACGGCAGGCGCAGCAGCACGCCGGCGAGCACGAGCACCGGGCCGAGGACGAGCGCTGCTCCGCCGAGGCGAGGGCCGGGAAAGGTCGACATGCCGCTCACCGTGCCCGGCCGGGCGCCCCGCGCACATCGGTCCGGGGCGGACAGTTCCCCGCCGCGGAACCAGCCCAGAGGATGACCCACCACAGCACGATGTGCGCACCCGCCGCACTGGCTAACGTGGGGTTGCCCATCCGACCGAAAGCAGGCCGACTCTGAAGCGGCACGTAACCTTCGCAGCCAAGTCATTCGGCCGTGGCGGCGGCCGGATCAGCAACGATCGGCACACTATGTCCCCTCTGCGAGTGAGCGACGTCGCGCTGGCGGCCGGCCTGCTCGTCGTGGATGTGGGGCTTGCCGGAAACCTGCTGATCGGCGAGGAGCCCTGGCGGCTGCCCGTGTCCGCGGTGATCGCGACGCTCATCGCCGCCGCGGTCCTCCTGCGGCGGCGGGCACCGGTTCCGCTGTTGATCGGCACCGTGGTCGTTTCCGCGGCTGCCGGGGCTTTCGGGCTGCTGTGGGATCCGTTCGTCGGCGCGGCCGCCGTGCTGTACCTCGTGCGTCCGCCGCGGGCCTTGCCAGCCGCGGCCGGGGTTGCGGCGATGTCGGCGGCTACCGCGGTCGTGGGGCAGTGGTGGTACGCGTTCGGGGTCCCGCTGGCGTTGCTCACCTGGGGGCTCGCCGAAGCGGTGCGGTCCCGGCGCGCGCAAACGGCGCGGCAGGAACGGCAACGCGAACACCGGATCCTGGTCGACGAACGCGTCCGGATCGCACGCGAACTGCACGACGTCGTCACCCACGGGATGGGCTTGATCGCGGTGAAGGCGGGGGTCGCCAACCACGTCGCGGACAGCCGCCCGGAAGAAGCGCGCGACGCGTTGCGGGTGATCGAGCAGACCAGCCGCGCGGCGCTCGGCGAGATGCGACGGTTGCTGCAGGTGCTGCGCGACGAGACCGACGAAACCCCGGCCGATCCGCTCGCCGCGTTGCCGCAGCTCGCCGAACGCGCGCGGCAAGCCGGGGTCGACGTCGAGTTGTCCGTGCTCGGTACCGCGGAGGTGCCGGAACCGGTCGCGCTGGCCGCGTACCGGATCGTGCAGGAAGCGGTGACGAACGTCGTGAAGCATGCCGCGCCGGCCCGGTGCCGGGTGGTCGTGGCGGTCGCTGCGGAGGAGATCCGGATCCAGGTCACCGACGACAGCACGGCCCCGATCGGCGAACTGCGGCTCGGGCACGGACTGACCGGCATGCGCGAACGCGTCGCCCTCTACGGCGGCGAACTGGTCGCCGGACCTGGCCAGGACGGCGGGTTCCGCGTCGCCGCCACGCTGCGGTGCGCCGATGAATGACCAAATCCGGGTCGTCGTCGCGGACGACCAAGCCTTGCTGCGCGGAAGTTTCCGGCTGCTGCTCGACAGCGAACCGGACTTCACCGTAATCGGCGAAGCCGCGACCGGGGCCGAGGCCGTCGAGCTGGCGGTGACGGAAGAACCCGACGTGGTGCTGATGGACGTGCGGATGCCGGTGATGGACGGCATCGAAGCGACCCGGCTGATCGGCGAGCGCGCGCCGGACGTGCGGGTGCTGGTGTTGACCATGTTCGACCTGGACGAGCACGTCTTCGCCGCACTCCGCGCCGGAGCGACCGGCTTCCTGCTCAAGGACACCCGGCCGGCCGACTTGTGCACGGCGGTGCGCGTGGTGGCCGCCGGGGACGCGTTGCTCGGCCCGTCCATCACCCGGCGGCTGGTCGCGCAGTTCGCGCGGATCCCGGACGCTCCGCCGCGCGCGGACGTCGCTGCCTTGGCCCCGCGGGAACGCGAGGTGCTTACGCTGGTGGCGAGCGGACTGTCCAATGTGGAGATTACCGAGCGGATGCAGCTGTCGATGGCGACGGTGAAGACCTACATCGGACGGCTGCTGGCGAAACTCGACGCCCGGGATCGCGCGCAGCTGGTGATCGTGGCGTACGAATCCGGTTTGGTGCGCGCCCGGAACTAGCGCCACACCGCCTCGGCGCGGTCGCTGGCCTCGGGGGTGAAGTAGTCGCCGGCCTCCAGGTCTTCCAGCAACGTCGCGTGGTTCGGCGTCCAGCCCAGCAGCTCCTGGGTGTGCGCGCTGGAGGCGGGCACGTCGAGCGAGAAGAACCTTGCCAGGAACGGGTTGCCGAGGTGTTCGGCGGCTTCTTCGAGAGTCAAGGATGCCGTGGGGATATCCAGCAACTGCGCGATCTTCTCCGCGACGCTCTTGATCTCGACGGTTTCCCCGACCCCGTGCAACATGCTCCCGGCAGGCGCTTTCTCCAGCGCCAGCCGGAAAAGCACCGCCGCGTCCTCGCGATGGACGGCGGGCCAGCGGTTCGTGCCATCGCCGATGTACGCCGAAACGCCTGCTCGACGCGCACCCGCGATGAGCGCCGGGATGAAGCCGTGGTCGCGCGGTCCGTGCACGGTCGGCGCGAGCCGCACCACGCTGGCCCGGACGCCACGGTCGGCGAATCCGAGACACGTTTGCTCGCCGGGGATGCGGAAGTAGGCGACCGAGTTCGGATCGGCCGGGTCGAGTTCGGTGCTGACCTGGTCGGCCTTCAGCACCAGGGTGCCCGACGTGCTGACGAACGGTTTTCCGGTGCCGACCAGGGCCTGGCCCAGCGCATCGATCGCCTCGCAGTCGCGGCGGATGAGGTCGTCGGGATCGGCGTAGCTGCCGCCCTGGGCCATGTGCAGCACGCCGTCGGCGGCTTCGGCACCGCGGCGCAGGCTGTCGAGGTCGTCGAGCGACCCCCGGTGCGGCGTCGCGCCGAGCGATTCCAGCCGCGCGGCGGAGGCGTCCGAACGAGCCAGCCCGGTGACCGAGTGTCCGGCCCGGACCAGCTCGGCGACGACGGCGGGACCGGTCTGGCCCGAGCCGCCCGTGACGAAGACATGCATGAAAGGCTCCTTAGTGTCAGTCACTGACTCTACGCGTAGCGACAGTGACTGACGCAATGTGGCGTCAGTCACTGCCGCAAAAGCCGGGTAGGCTCGGGACGTGCCACGGAGCGGAGCAGAAGCGCGCAGCCGCCTCAAACAGGCGGCGCTGGAGCTGTACCGGGAAAACGGGTTCGACAAGACGACCACCGCGGAGATCGCCGCGCGGGCAGGCGTCACCGAGCGCACGTTCTTCCGGCACTTCCCGGACAAACGCGAGGTGCTCTTCGACGGCGAAGCCGACCTGCGCGAGGACCTCACCCAGTCGGTCGCCGATGCCCCAGAAGGCCTTGCTCCGCTGGAAATCCTGCTGCGCGCCTTCACGAAGGCCGGGCGGATCATGGAGCGCAACCTGCCGTTCGCCGAACCGCGCCGCGATTTGATCGCCGCGACGCCGACGCTGCGCGAACGCAATCTGGCCAAGGCGGCGACCATCGCCGAAGCCCTCGCGGAGGCGTTGCGGCAGCACGGAGTCGAGGACCGGCTGGCGCGGCTGGCGGCACATGCCGGATGGGCGACGTTCCATCACGCCACGCAGGCGTGGATCAGCGATCCCTCAAGGAGTCTCGACGACTATCTGGCGGAGGCGTTCGCTGACCTGCACACGCTCGCGGAAGTCCACTCAGGACAGTAAAACGGCCCTCCCGCACCAGGCGGGAGGGCCGTGAAGAAATGCTCAGCGGCGCTTGGGTTTCCAGACCACCAGCGAGGTAGTTTGCCGCAGCGGCACCAAATCCTTGCGATAGGACGCGTGCACCGCGGCGGCGGCTTGTTCGGCGGCCGCGTACGCGGCGGCGAGTTCTTCAGTCAGCTCGTGCACCCGGGACTGCAGCGCGTCGACCTGGTTCTCCAGTTCGATGATGCGCTTGATCCCGGACAGGTTGACCCCGTCCTCCTGCGAAAGGCGCTGGACCTCGCGCAGCAGGGCGATGTCGCGCAGCGAGTAGCGCCGCCCGCCGCCGGCGGTGCGGCCCGGCGAGACCAGGCCGTGCCGGTCGTAGGAGCGCAGCGTCTGCGCGTGCAGCCCGGAAAGCTGGGCCGCCACCGAAATCACGAACACCGGGGTGTCCTCGTCCGCGCCGTGCGGGAGTCCCGGATTACCGCCGAACATCACCCTCACCTGCCTTCGAGCAACTCGGTGATCTCAGGCCGCGGGTCGTGGCCCTTCATCGCCTCGGCGTAGGCCTCGAGTGCCGACCGCGCCGCGTCGTCGAGCTTCGCCGGGACCGCCGCCTCCAGGGTGACCAGCAGGTCGCCTTGCGCACCGTCCCGCTTCTGAATGCCCTTTCCGCGCACTCGCAACACTCGTCCGCTCGCGGTACCCGCGGGCACCTTGAGCGACACCTTGCCTTCGAGCGTCGGCACCGTGACCGTGGTGCCCAGCGCGAGTTCGGTGAAGTCCACCGGCACGGTGAGCGTGAGGTTGAGGTCCTTGCGCCCGAACAGCTTGTGCGGGGCCACGTGCACGCGCACGTACAGGTCGCCCGCCTGCGCGCCGCCCCGGCCGGGTTCGCCCTGGCCTGCCAGCCGGATCCGCTGGTCGTCCTTCACGCCCGGCGGGATGCGCACGGTGAGCGTGCGGGTGCGGGTGCTGACGCCCTCGCCGCCGCACTCCGGGCACGGGTCGTCGATGATCTTGCCCCGGCCGCGGCAGTCCTGGCACGGCTCGGAGAACGCGAACGCGCCCTGGCTCCGGCTGACCAGCCCGGACCCGCTGCAGGTCGGGCAGACCCGCGGCGAAGTGCCCGGCTTCGCGCCGTTGCCGCCGCAAGTGGAACAGGTGGCCGGGCTCGACAGCCGCAACGGCAGCGTCGCGCCCTTGACCGACTCGAGGAAATCGATCCGCACGTCGGTCTCGACGTCCGCGCCGCGCTGCGGCCGGTTCGCCGTGGCACCGGCGGCCCCGCCCCGGCCGCGGCCGAAAATGCCGCCGAGGATGTCGCCGAGCCCGCCGAAACCGCCCTGCTGACCCTGCGCGCCCGCCTGGTTGAACAGGTCGCTCATGTCGAACCCGCCGGCGCCGCCGCCACCGGGGAAGCCGCCGAATCCGCCCGCGCCGCCGGAGCCGAAGAGCGTGCGCGCCTCGTCATACTCCTTGCGCTTGGCCGGGTCGGACAGCACGCCGTACGCCTCGGACACGGCCTTGAACTTGTTCTCGGCCGCGGTGTTGCCCGCGTTGGCGTCCGGGTGGTTTTCCTTGGCCAGCTTGCGGTAGGCCTTCTTGATCTCGTCCGCGGTCGCGTCGGAGGAGACACCCAGCTCTTTGTAGAAGTCCTTGCCGATCCACTCCCGAGCACTCATCGGGTGTCTCCTCCTTTCGCTGCAAACCGATTGTTACTGCTGGCCGGACTCATCGACCGAACCGTCGAGCGGCAGTTCGCCGCCGACCGGCGGATCGACCGGCTGCCCCGCCGGGGCTTCGCCGGGCTCGTGGTCGGTCACGCCGACCAGAGCCGCGCGCAGCACCCGCTCGCCGAAGCGGTAGCCGCGACGCATCACCAGGGTGACCGTCGGGCCCTTCACGTCCGGGGACGTCGTGTGCTGCACGGCCTCGTGGATGCTCGGGTCGAACTCTTCGCCCTCGGCCCCGAACGCTTCCAGGCCGGACCGCTCCAGGCTGGAGACCAGCTTGTCGGCCACCGCCTTGAACGCGCCGGTGAGGTCGCCGTGCTGCTCCGCACGCTGGAGGTCGTCCAGCAGCGGCAGCAGATCGCCGACCACGGACGCCTTCGCGCTCTGCACCACGGCCTCGCGGTCGCGGTCGACCCGCTTGCGGTAGTTCGCGTACTCCGCCTGCAAACGCTGCAGGTCGGCAGTGCGCTCGGACAGTTGCTTTTCGACATCCGAGGTGGCCGAAACCGCTTCGTCCACGGAATCGCCCAGCGAGGGGCCCGCGTGCTGCGCGGGCTCCTCACCGGCCGGAGTCTCCTCCACGGCGGGCGGGCGGACCTCGCCGGTCTGCGGGTCCACCCGTCGCCGATCCCGCACGACTACCGGTTCCTCGGGGCCAGTGCCCTCGGTCTCGGAGTGGCGGGGGGTCACTTCTTCTCGTCCTCTTCCACGATCTCGGCGTCGACCACGTCGTCCGCCTTCGACTTCGGAGCGTCGCCCGCGGCACCGGCCGCGCCCTCGGCACCCGGAGCGCCCTCGGCGCCGGCCGCGCCCGCGTTCGCGTACAGCGCGCTGCCCATCTCCTGCGAAGCGGTGTTCAGCTTCTCGATGGACTCGCGGATCTTGGCCGAGTCGGTGCCCTTGAGCGCCTCGTTCGCCTCGTCGATCGCGGTCTTGACCTTGCCCTTGAGGTCCTCGGGCAGCTTGTCGTCGTTGTCCTTGACGAACTTCTCGGTCTGGTAGACGAGCGTCTCCGCCTGGTTGCGGGTCTCCGCTTCCTCGCGGCGCTTCTTGTCTTCCTCGGCGTGCGCCTCGGCGTCCTTGACCATGCGCTCGATGTCGTCCTTCGGCAGCGCGGAGCCGCCGGTGATCGTCATCGACTGCTCCTTGTTCGTGCCGAGGTCCTTCGCGGTCACGTGCACGATGCCGTTGGCGTCGATGTCGAAGGTGACCTCGATCTGCGGCACGCCGCGCGGGGCCGGCGGGAGACCGGTCAGCTCGAACATGCCGAGCTTCTTGTTCGCCGCGGCGATTTCGCGCTCGCCCTGGAACACCTGGATCTGCACCGACGGCTGGTTGTCGTCCGCCGTCGAGAAGATCTCGGACCGCTTGGTCGGGATCGTGGTGTTGCGCTCGATCAGCTTGGTGAAGACGCCGCCCTTGGTCTCGATGCCCAGCGACAGCGGGGTCACGTCGAGCAGCAGGACGTCCTTGACCTCGCCCTTGAGCACGCCCGCCTGCAGCGCGGCACCCACGGCGACGACCTCGTCCGGGTTCACGCCCTTGTTCGGCTCGCGGCCGCCGGTCAGCTCCTTGACCAGCTCGGACACCGCCGGCATGCGGGTGGAACCGCCGACGAGGACCACGTGGTCGATGTCGCCGACCGCGATGCCCGCGTCCCGGATGACGTTGTTGAACGGCTGACGGGTGCGCTCCAGCAGGTCCGAGGTGATCTTCTGGAACTCGGCGCGCGACAGCGTCTCGTCGAGGAACAGCGGGTTCTTGTCCGCGTCCACCGTGATGTAGGGCAGGTTGATGCTGGCGGAGTTGGAGCTGGACAGCTCGATCTTCGCCTTCTCGGCCGCCTCGCGGATGCGCTGCAGCGCCATCTTGTCCTTGGTCAGGTCAATGCCGTTGGTGGCCTTGAACTTGTCGACCAGCCAGGTGACGATGCGCTCGTCCCAGTCGTCGCCGCCGAGGTGGTTGTCACCGGAGGTCGCGCGGACCTCGACGACGCCCTCGCCGATCTCCAGCAGGGACACGTCGAACGTGCCGCCGCCGAGGTCGAAGACCAGGATGGTCTGTTCCTTCTCGCCCTTGTCCAGGCCGTAGGCCAGCGCGGCCGCGGTCGGCTCGTTCACGATCCGGAGCACGTTCAGGCCCGCGATCTGGCCGGCCTCCTTGGTGGCCTGCCGCTGCGCGTCCTCGAAGTACGCCGGGACGGTGATCACCGCGTCGGTGATCTCCTCGCCCAGGTACGCCTCCGCGTCGCGCTTGAGCTTCATCAGCACGCGCGCGCTGATCTCCTGCGGCGTGTAGGCCTTGCCGTCGATCTCGGTCTTCCAGTCGGTGCCGATGTGCCGCTTCACGGACCGGATCGTGCGGTCGACGTTCGTGACGGCCTGGTTCTTCGCCGGCTGGCCGGTGAGCACTTCGCCGTTCTTGGCGAAGGCGACGATGGACGGGGTGGTACGGGAGCCTTCCGAGTTGGCGATGACCGTCGGCTCGCCGCCCTCAAGGACGGCGACGACCGAGTTGGTCGTGCCGAGGTCGATGCCGACCGCTCGCGCCATGGTGCTTCCTCTCGTGTTCTGGACTGGGTTGCTGCTATGTTCGTGACCTGCGGTTTCGAGGCACTCTTGAGTACCTTCTTAGCAGGTTCTCGAGGTCTCGCGCACGGCCCGGTTTTCCAGACTTGAGCCGACCGCGCTCAACCTTGCTATCAGGATAACGGCGGACCCCCCGGTCTTGTTCCCGGGTTCACCCGCAGAATTCGCCCCGCGGCGGTGTGACGCCACTCACCAGGTACCTGGCTTCGGCCCGCCGCACGCATTCGGAGTTGAGCAGCCCGGTGTGGCCGTCGCCGAGGTACGTGAGCAGCGCCGATCCGTCGATGCTCGCGGCGAGCCCGCGGGCCCACGGCAACGGCGTCGCCGGGTCGTGCGCACCGCCCACGACGAGGATCGGCGGGGCTCCGCGCACCGGATGCGGCTGCGGCGGGTTCAGCGCGGGAAGCGGCCAGCCGGTGCAGCCCGCGGAGAGGTCCCAGTACTCGCTGTAGCGCCAGCTGTGCGGGGCGACCGCGCGGATCACCCCGGCTGTCGCGCGCAGGTCCGCCCATCCGGTGAACGGCGACGGGAAGTCCTGGCAGCCGATCGAGCGGTACGCGCCGTAGGTCTCGCTCGCGAACGACGCGTGCTGGGCGAGCGTGCTCGCGTCCGGGTCCGCCAGGGCGCGGCTCAGCTCGGGCCACTCGGCGGGGAGATAGAGGTAGCCGTACGCGCCGGAGGCCAGTTCCTCGCCGGTTGCCTTGCGGCCCAACGCTTTCGCGTACGCGCCGTGGGCAACGAGGTCGTCGTAGCGGGCGAGCGCGTTCTTTCCGTGCAGCGCGCAGCCCGTCGAACGGTCGCACCACCCGGCGAACCGCCGCAAGGCGTCCTCGGTGGCAGCGGCCTCCTCGACCATCGCCTGCCGCATCGGCCGGGCATGGTCGATCGCGCCGTCGAGCACCATCGTGCGCACCCGGTCCGGATGCTTCGACGCGTAGACCGCGCCCAGTTCGGTGCCGTACGAGACGCCGAGCCAGGAGATCTTCTGCTCGCCGAGCGCGCCGCGGATCGCGTCGATGTCCTCGGCGGCGCTTTGGGTGTCGACGTGCCCGAGCATCGGGCCGGTCTTGGCGAGACAGTCCTCGCCGGCCGCGCGGTTGTGCGCGACGAAGGCGTCGTACTGCTGTCTGGTGGCCGGGAAGAGACCGATCTCCGGGTCGTGCAGCTTCGCCGGGTCACAGCTGATCTTCGGATCGCTGAACCACACGCCGCGCGGGTCGAAGCCGATGATGTCGAAGCGGTCCCGCAACGGTTTCCGCGCCGAGCCGATGACCTTGGGGTCGAGTCCGCCGAAGCGCACGAAGCCGACCCCGGATCCGCCCGGCCCGCCCGGATTGACCAGCAGCGATCCGATCCGGTGCTGCTGGTCCGCCGCGGGCAGTCGGGTGAGCGGGAGGTGCGCCGTGCCGGTTTCCGGATGGGCGCGGTCGATGGGCACTTCGACCTGGCTGCATTGCGCGGTCGGCTCCTGCTCGGTCCCGCACGGCGTCCAGGTCAACGCCGGGGTCGGTGCGCTGACCAGCGGAAGCAGGGTCAGCACGGCGGCGGCCAGGTTCATGCCCGGCGCACCCGCGCCGTCCCGTCGTCGGCCGCGGTACGGAGCACGACTGCCTCCGCGTTCCGGACGACCCCTTGCTGCACCGGGATTTCCACCACCGCGACCGGCGTCGTGGCCTGCGGTTCAGGCGAGTGGCCGACCGCCGCGGTGATCGCGAACGCCCCCACCGCGCCCGCCAGCACCGCGGCGAGCAGCCGCGTTTCGAGTTTGCGCATGATGTGTCTGTTCTCCCCTTCAGACGGCCTTGACGGTGACGCTGCCGCTGTCCGTGTTCAGCTCGAGCGTCTTCGCGTCCGGACCTGAGTTCTGCGGAATGTCGATGCTGCGGTGGCCGCTCTCGCTGTTGCCGGTGACCTGGTAGGACCCGGAGCGCGGCACGGACACCTCGACGCGGCCGGAGTCGGCCTGCGCCTTGACGTTGTTGGGCTGGGTCAGCGTGAGCTCGATCCGCCCGCTGCCCGCGGAGACGTCGACCGGCCCGCGCAGGCCGTCGCCCTCGATCCGGCCGGACTGGCTGTGCACCCGCACCTCGCCGACGTTGTGCAGTTCCGTCGAACCGCTGTCCAGCTGGAGCTTGACCAGCCCCGGAACGTCCTGCATCCGCGCCTGCCCGGAATCGGCGGTGACGTCGACGCTGCCGACGCCCGCGAAGTCCAGCGTGCCGGAATCGGAGTTGCCCGTGACCGGAATTCCGGGCGGGACGATCAGCTCCATGTCGGCGGTGCAGTTGCGGCCGCAGTCGACGATGACGAGCTGGTCTCCCTCGACGCGGTAGGCGTCGCCGGGCGCGCCGCTGAAGTGGTAGCGGAGGGTCTGGTGCACGCGAGCCGCGCCGGGAGCCGTGCGGATGCGCACGTCGCCGGAGCCGTTCTCCAGCTTCACCCCGCGGATCTCCTGCGTCAGCGTCGCGTCCCGCGAAACCGTGGAACCGAACCCCCACCCGCCGAATCCGATCGCCACCCCAACGCCGATCACCGCGATGCCGGCCACTGCCAGAAGCGGGCGTGCCATGTCAGTTCCCCTCAGTACCACTCTCGGCTGTCTGGAGAGACGTTAGAAGGTGCGGGCCCCCGGGGACATCCGGTAAACCCCCCGAAACATCCCTGAGGCGGCGACCGGAGGGCCAGGGTCCTAACCTGGCGGCCGGAGAGCCCCGTTGATCAGGAGGAACCCATGCCCCAGCCGCCCAATCCGTACGACTACCTGCCGTCGGTTCCCTCGTTCACGCTGCGCAGCACGGACATCGCCGACGGCGAGACCCTGGCCCAGCCGCACCTCTCGGGCATCTTCGGCGCCGGCGGCGAGGACCGCTCGCCGCAGCTGGCGTGGGAAGGCTTCCCGGAAGGCACCCGCAGCTTCGCGGTGACGGTGTACGACCCGGACGCCCCCACTGCCAGCGGGTTCTGGCACTGGGCGGTGTTCAACATCCCGGCTTCGGTGACTTCGCTGGAGGCTGGCGCGGGCGACTCCGCTGGGTCGGGGCTGCCCGATTCGGCGGTCACGCTTAAGGGTGACGGCGGGGTTCGGCAGTACCTGGGCGCCGCGCCGCCTCCCGGACACGGGCCGCACCGGTACTTCTTCGTGGTGCACGCGCTGGACGTGGAGACGTTGGAGGTGCCGGAGGACGCTACGCCCGCGTTCCTGGGGTTCAACATGTTCGGGCACACGCTCGGGCGGGCCACGTTGGTGCCGGTTTACGAGAACAAGGGCTGAGGTGTCCGGGGTCGCGGTTGCGGCTGAGCAACCGCGACCCGACGTGGTTGGCGCAGTCGTCCTGAACGCCAAGGGACGCGCGTTCGTCCAGCTCCGCAGCGCGGACCGCGAGCTCTACCCGAACACGTGGGACGTCGTCGGCGGGAAGGTCAAGAACTGCGCACCCGGCGACACGTTGATCCGGGACGTCGTGGCCGCCGCCCTCTTCGTCCACAATGGATCTACCGGAGAGACTCCCGGTTGACCCCCGCGCGTTCGAGGAACCGGCCCTTCGTGTGCTCCTCGAACCCGAACTGCCGGTACAACCCGTGCGCGTCCGCGGTGTGCAGCATCCAGCGGAAGCCTGCTCCCGGCCCGTGGTCGATCATCTCGCGCACGAGTTCCTTGCCCAATCCGCTTCCGCGCGCGGACTCGACCACGAACACGTCGCCGAGATACGCCGAGGTCACTCCGTCGGAGAAGGCTCGGGCGAAGCCGACCTGCCGTCCGTCCGCGCGCGAGTAGGCCCCGACGACCCGCCACGATCCGGCGATCGCCGCTTCCACCTGTTCTCGCGTCCGCCACCGGCCCCAATAGGCCTCGGTGGAAAGGAATTCCCACAGCACGTCGAGGTCGAGCCGCTCCCGCCGGTCGTCGACCTCGTATTCACCCACGACCCTCATGCCCGGCAAGCTAGCCGACCGGCTCCGGGAAACTCCACCGAATTCAAGCGGGTTTGAGCAGGTAGTCCACCACCGGACGCAGCTCCTCCGCGGACGGCGGCTCGTCGTCGATCAGCCCCTGGATCAGCAGCCCGTCGATACCCGCGAGAAACACCCGGAACGCGACCTCGTCGTCATGCCGGACCATCGACGTCAACACATCCAGCCACCGCCGCGCCGCCGGGCGCAGCTCGGGTTTGCGCGCGGCCAGCAGGTACAGCTCGTACTCCGCCATCGTGCGCCCACGCCGCGGCCCCAGCGCCTCCGCGAGCAGGCCAGCCACCTCTTCGGCACCGCGGCTGCCGCGCGACCGGGCGCGGTCGATCATCCAGTACACCTCGGTCGCCATGTCTCGCGCGCACGAGATGAGCGTCGCTACGAGCAGGTCGTCCAGCGAGGAGAAGTGATAGGTCGTGGACGTCGTCGGCACGCCCGCTTCAGCGGCGACCGTGCGGTGCGTGACCCCGGCGACGCCGTCGCGTTCGATCACTCGCAGGGTCGCCTCGATGATCTCCGTCCGGCGCTTCTCGCCGCGCGCCTTGCGGCCGTCGGTCTGGATTTTCACGACTGGCTCCCGACCTCGATGAGCACCACCCCGCCGACCACGAGCACCAGCCCGGAGATCACCGCGAGGTTGATCGGCTCCTTCAAGAACAGCACGCCGACCAGCGCGACCAGCGCCACGCCCGCCGCGGCCCAGATCGCGTAGGCCACCCCGATCGGCAGCCCGAGCTTCAGCACCCGCGACAGCGCGAAGAACGCCAGCCCGTACCCGACGACCACCAGGATCGACGGCGTCAGCTTGGAAAAGCCCTCGGAGAGTTTGAGCGAAATCGTGGCGGTCACTTCTGCGGCGATGGCCAAAGCGAGGTACAAGTAAGCACCCATAGCTCAATAAAGTACCTGAACGATCGTCCCACTTGCTAGCGAGGCGTGCACCACATCGGTGGGACTTGGGACCGTCGGACCGGTTACCCATCAGTAAGAAGCGTTACCCTGCTCGGCACCGGCGCGCTCGCGCGGCGGCACCACCACACCGGACGAAAGGCACCCGACGATGGGCGCTGTACAGCTGACGCTCGGGGGGATTTCCGTCCTCCTGGGCATCGTCGCCTGGGGAATGTTCATAGCGACCATTGCCCGCTTCGTGCGGGTGATCAAGCTCGGCCAGCCGGACGCCACCCGCAACGGCCCGTTCATGGCGCGCTTGATGACCCTCATCAAGGAGTTCGCGGCGCACACCCGCATGGCGAAGTTCCGCCAGGTCGCCCCGTGGCACTGGCTGGTCATGTGGGGCTTCCTGATCGGGTCGCTCGCGCTCTTCGAGGCCTACGGCGAGGTGTTCGTCCCGACCTGGGGCTGGCCGATCCTCGAGGACTGGTCGCTGTGGAGCCTCCTGATGGAGCTGCTCGGCGTCGGCACGGTCGTCGGCGGCGTCGCGCTCGCGATCATCCGGCAGCTGAACCACCCGCGCCGGGCCGACCGGCTGTCGCGCTTCGCCGGCTCGAACTTCAAGTGGGCCTACTTCGTCGAGGCCGTGGTGATCGTCGAGGGCATCGGCATCATCGGCGTGCGCGCGGGCAAGGCCGCGATGCACGTCCACGAGACGCCGACCTGGGCCGCTTTCGTCTCGAACCCGCTCAGCGAGCTGCTGCCCTCGAGCGCGGCGCTGGTGTCGGTGTTCGCCTTCATCAAGCTGATGAGCGCCACGGTCTGGCTGATCGTCGTGGCCCGCACGATGACCATGGGCATCGCCTGGCACCGGTTCAGCGCGTTCTTCAACATCTACTTCAAGCGCGAGGCGGACGGCGGCGTCGCGCTCGGCAAGGTCAAGCCGATGATGAGCAAGGGCAAGGTGCTCGACCTCGAAGAGGCGGACCCGGACGAGGACACCTTCGGCGTCGGCGCGATCGAGGACTTCAGCTGGAAGGGCTGGCTGGACTTCTCCACCTGCACCGAATGCGGCCGTTGCCAGTCGCAGTGCCCGGCGTGGAACACCGGCAAGCCGCTGTCGCCGAAGCTGCTCATCACGCAGCTTCGCGACCACGCCTACGCGAAGGCGCCGTACCTGCTCGCGGGCGGCAAGCGCGACATGGCCGGCGACGAGGTCGGCCTGTCCGGCGACAACATGTACGCGGGCATCGATGTCCTCGCGATCGCTGAGTCGCAGAAGGCGCTCGTCGGCGACGACGGCGGCGTCATCGACCCGGACGTCCTGTGGTCCTGCACCTCCTGCGGTGCTTGCGTCGAGCAGTGCCCGGTCGACATCGAGCACGTCGACCACATCGTGGACATGCGCCGCTACCAGGTGATGATCGAGTCGTCGTTCCCCACGGAGCTGAACGGCATGTTCAAGAACCTGGAGAACAAGGGCAACCCGTGGGGCCAGAACGCCAAGGACCGGCTGCAGTGGACCGAAGACCTCGACTTCGAGGTCCCGGTCTTCGACGGCGACCTCGGCGACGCGGAGTACCTGTTCTGGGTCGGCTGCGCCGGTGCGTTCGAGGACCGTGCGAAGAAGACCACGCGGGCCGTCGCGGAACTGCTGCACATCGCGGGCGTCAAGTACACCGTGCTCGGCTCGGAGGAGTCCTGCACCGGTGACCCGGCTCGCCGCGCGGGCAACGAGTTCCTGTTCCAGATGCTGGCGCAGCAGAACGTCGAGGTGCTGAACTCGGTGTTCGAGGGCCGGGAACGCAAGGCGCGCAAGGTGGTCGTCACCTGTGCGCACTGCTTCAACACCCTCGCCAACGAGTACCCGGAGCTGGGCGGCCAGTTCGACGTCGTGCACCACACGCAGTTGCTGAACCGCCTGGTGCGGGAGAAGCACCTGACGCCGGTCGCGCCGGTCGCCGAGGACGTCACCTACCACGACCCCTGCTACCTGGGCCGGCACAACAAGGTCTACGACGCTCCCCGCGAGCTCGTCGGCGCGTCCGGTGCGCAGCTGCGCGAAATGCCGCGGCACGGCGACCGCTCGATGTGCTGCGGCGCGGGCGGCGCGCGGATGTGGATGGAAGAGAAGATCGGCAAGCGGATCAACGTCGAGCGCGTGGACGAGGCGCTCGGCACCGCTCCGTCGAAGATCGCCACCGGCTGCCCGTTCTGCCGCGTGATGCTCACCGACGGCGTCACCTCGCGCCAGAGCGACGGCATGGCGAGCGAAAAGGTCGAGGTCGTGGACGTCGCGCAGCTGCTGCTCACCGCGGTGAAGCGCAAGCCGGAGCCGGCACTGGTCGCCTCGGGCGCGCCGTCGCTGGACGAATCGGACGCGGAACTGTCCGCCAAGCCGGACGTCCCGACCGACGAGAAGCCGACCGGAACACCGTTGCCCGAGGGCGACGACTGAGGTTCTCGCTGACAAACGGCCCCTGGTATCCGCGGATGCCAGGGGCCGTTTCGTTGCCGGGACGTACTGCTGGGTCGGGTTGCTGCCCGCCGTCAACGCCGGCTTCGCCGCGACGGTCGAACAGTCGGCACTGGTCGTGGGCGCGCTCGCCCTCGTCGTGGCTGCTTGCAGCAGGCGGCGTACCCCGCGGTGCCGTTAGTCTTTCCGGCGTGAGCGACGAATCGGAGGGCGGCGGCGAAAGCACTCTCACCGTGGTGCTGGCCGGTGGGGTGAACCTGGCGATCGCGGTGCTGAAGCTCGTCGCGGGCATCATCACCGGATCGGGCGCGATGCTGTCCGAGGCCGCGCATTCGGTCGCCGACACCATCACCGAGGTGCTGCTGCTCACCGCGTTGAAACGGTCCGAGCGACCGGCTGATCGCCGCCATCCGTTCGGGTACGGCAAGGAGCGGTATTTCTGGTCGCTGCTGGCCGCGGTGTCGATCTTCGCTTCCGGTGCGGTTTTCGCGCTGTACGAAGGATTCACCACCGTTTTCGGAGAAGGCGCGGAGCAGACGAAACCGATCGTCGGCTACATCGTGCTGGCGCTGGCTTTCGCGCTCGAATCGGTGTCGTGGGCACAGGCCGTCCGCCAGGTCCGACGCGACGCGAAAGCCGAGCAGCGGCCGTTCTTCGCCTACCTGCGGATGATCGACGACCCGGCGCCCAAGACGGTGCTCTTCGAGGACTCGGCGGCGCTGGTCGGTCTGCTGCTCGCGTTCGCCGGGATCGGGCTGCACCAGCTGACCGGCTCGGACGTGTGGGACGGCATCGCGTCGATCCTCATCGGCGTGCTGCTCGCGTGCGTCGCGTACCTGCTCGGCAGCACGAACCGCGGTCTGCTGGTGGGCAGGCAGGCGGATCCGCGCCTGGTCCGCGGCATCCGGGATCACCTCGGAGCTGCGCCGGAAATCGACGCGCTGGTGGATCTGCAGACCATGCTGATGGGCACCGACCACGTCCTGGTGTGCGCCCGCGTGGACTTCGACGACGCTCTCGGCGCTGCCGATCTGGAACGCGCGTGCGTGCGGATGGCCGACGAATTGAGCGAGCGGTTCCCGGACGTCGCGGAGGTGTTCATCGAACCGGTGCCGCGGACGGATCCGAAGCTGCGCGCGACGGTGCTGGCCCGGTACGGCGTGCCGCCGCGACCGAATCAGTAGCCGAAGTCCTGGGTCCAGTACCAGCCGTCGGTCGTGACGCCGACGCCCAGCTTCTTCAGCGAGCAGTTGAGGATGTTCTTGCGGTGTCCGCTGGAGTTCATCCACATTCGCATCACCTGGTCCGCGCTGGTCGCGCCCTTCGCGATGTTCTCCGCGCCCGGTTTGGGATATCCCGCGGCGGTGATGCGGTCGGCGAAGCTCTCGCCTTCCGGGGTGTCGTGGGAGAAATAGTCGCGCTGCGACATGTCGTCGCTGTGTCCCTGCGCCGCCTGGTCGAGATGGGGTTCCTCGGCCACCGGAGCGCAGCCCGCCTTGTCCCGCTCGTCGTTGACCAGTGCGATGACCTGGCCCGCCAGCGTCGGCGCGCTGCGCGGCTTGGGTGCCGGCTTCGCGCTGCTGCTCGTCGGAGTGTCCTCTTTGGACTCTTCAGTCGACGGCGGCGGCGGGGGCGGCGCGGGAGTGGCCGAGGTCGACGGCGGTGCCGTAGTCGCGGGCGCGCTGCTGCTCGGGGTCGCCGACGTGGAAGACGCCGGCGACACCGCGAACGGTCGCAGCGCGCCCGAGGACAACCCGCCGTCGCGCGTTTCCGGGACAGCGACGCTCAGTGTGCCGAGGTGCCCGGAGCGCAGCGCGAACGTCCCGCCAGCTGCTCCGAGCCCCCCGAAGAGAACACTGAGAGTCACACTTACGACCCGAACGCGCACACTAATGGAGGACACAGCCGCGGAAACTATCACGAACTGATTACGATGGTTACCTCCAAATGGCGCAGCGGCCGGAGACCCACTACCCAGCGTCGAGGACCTCGACGTACCCGTCCGTCCCGTTGACGCGGATCCGCTGTCCGTCCTTGATCAGCTTCGTGGCGTTCTGCACGCCGACGACCGCGGGCAGGCCGTACTCCCGCGCGATCACCGCGCCGTGCGTCATCTGGCCGCCGACCTCGGTCACCAGGCCGGTGATCGCCACGAACAGCGGTGACCAGCTCGGATCCGTGTACGCCGTGACGAGGATGTCGCCCGGTTCGAGATCGGCGTCGCCGAGATCCAGGATGACGCGGGCGCGGCCCTCGATCGTCCCGGCGGACACCGGCAGCCCGCCCAACGCGCCTTCGGGCAAGTCGTCGCGGCGGTAGCTGCCGGAAACGGCCTCGCCATCCGAGGTGAGCACGCGGGGCGGCGTCATCGATTCGTAGGACCGGAACGCTTCCTTGCGCTGCTGGATCAGCTCGCGGTCGACCTCGCTCGTCCGCACGACCTCCTGGAATTCCTGCAGGCGCAAGAAAAAGAGGTCCTCCGGCTCGTCGAGCACGCCAGCCCGCACCAGCCGCTCGGCCTCGCCCAGCAGAGCTTCCTTGTATACGAAATAGCGGCTGATCATGCCGTACTTCGGATACTCGCGGTACCCGGTGAACGTGCGGACGCGCTCGATCATCCGCTCGGTTTCCTCGGCCTTCGCCGCGCCGTCCGGCAAGGCGCGCAACCGTTCCAGGACCTCTTGTGCCTTGTCCAGCGCTTCCTGACGGCCCTGTTCGAAGCGGCGCTGCCCGGCCCCCGGCTCGAAGTTTTTGATGTTGGACAACAACATCGGCACCAGCGCGACCGGCTGTTCGCTCCACCGCGGCCGGGTAATGTCGATCTCGCCGACGCAGCGCATCCCGTACTTGTCGAGGTACCCCTGGATCGCGGCGCGCGATTCCTCCCCGCCGGCCAGCTTCGGGAGTTCGTCCAGGAAACCGTTGTCCTCGACGTCCTGAAGGAACGCGACGACCTCGGGATGGGCGCGGAGCACGTCGGCGACGTCAAGGAGCGCCAGCCCCATCTCCGCGGTGACGTTGTGCGGGACGGATTGGGTGAGCGTGTCGGCGACATTCTTTTCGCCAAGCCACTCTTGGAGGTGGTCATTCAGCCACCAGGTCGCTTGCATCGCCGCGGTGAACACCTGGTGGCTGCGCCGGTCGAAGAGGATCCGGCGCATTTCCTCGACGTCCTCGAAAATGAAGTCGAGCAGTTCGCTGCCGGACTTCGCGGCGATTTCTCGCTGCAGCTTGGCGATGGAGGCCTCGCTGTGCTGGATCAACTCGGTGACGACGGCCGGATCGGTTTCGATGGTGGCCGGTGCGGCGCCGGGGATCTGCTCGCCGGGTCCGTCGTCGTCGGACAGCGGGAGGAAGCCCTCGCGGGAAAGGACGGTCTCCAGCGCGTCCGCCATCAGCGGATCGGATTTCCCCACCACCGCGAGGAAACTGGCGCGGCTCTTGGGCACCGACAGCAGTGCGGTGGCGTCCGCGAACAGCCGCCCGCCCGCCTCGGCCATCGGACGCGGGGTCGTCAGCTGCCAGACCGACAGGCCCAGCGGCTTCATCGCGTCGGTCATCATCTGCTGGTGGCCGACGGAGAGGTAGACGTGGTTTCCCTCGTCGGCGGCCGCCGGGAGCGGGAACAGCGTGGTGATCGGGCGACTCTGCACGATCTGAAACTCGTCGTCGGCCAGGCACCATTCGATGTCCTGCGGGCGGCCGAAATGCGCCTCGATCGTGCGGCCGAGTTCCACGAGCCGCAGGACCTGGTCGTCAGTCAGCGCGGCCTGTTCCTGCTGGTCCGCGGCGATCACCTGCTCTTCGGTGCCGCCGCCCTCGACGGCCAGGATGGCGCGTTGCTTGGCGGAGACCGCCTTGTCGACGATCACGCCGTCGCGGACCTGGTAGTTGTCGGCGTTGACCAGACCGGAAACCAGCGCCTCGCCGAGGCCGAAGCTGGCCTCCACGACGGCGGTCTTCCGATTGGACGTCACCGGGTCGGCGGTGAAGAGCACCCCGGCCGCCTGCGGGAACACCATCTGCTGCACGACCACGGCCATGTGGACTTTCCGGTGGTCAAAGCCGTTGCGCAGCCGGTAGGTCACCGCGCGTTCGGTGAACAGCGACGCCCAGCACCGGCTGATGTGCCGCAGGACCGCGTCCGCGCCAAGGACATTGAGGTAGGTGTCCTGCTGCCCGGCGAAGGAGGCGCCCGGAAGGTCCTCCGCGGTCGCGCTCGACCGGACCGCGTAGGCGCGTCCGTCCACCAGCGCGTCGGTGATCTCCTTCGCCAGATCGTCCGGGATCGCGATCGCTTCCAGCGCTTGCCGGACCTCCGCGCTGCCCTCGCTGATCGCGTCCCGGTCGTCCGGGTTCAGGTTCGCCAACCGGTCCAGCGGCCCGGCCAGTTCCGGCGCGTTCTCGATGATCCGCTCGAACGCTTCGGTCGTCACGCAAAAACCGGGCGGCACGCGGACCCCGTCGATCCGCGCGAGTTCGCCCAGATGCGCGCCCTTGCCCCCGACGATCGCGACCTGCTCCCGGTCGATCTGCCCGAGACCGAGCACGTAGCTGCCCATTCGTTCGTTTCCCCCGTCTGTGGTCGTTCCCGGCTTTCGCTCGCCTGCCGAGCGGAAGCCGGGTCGGCTGGAGATTCTGCGGTACCACCCGGGTCTTGCGGCAAGCCCCCCGATGCGTTATAAGTTAAATACGGCAGGGAGAGATGTTCTTCGCTGCCTTTTCTTTTGCCCGCCTCAGGGGCTCACCTTCGTCGTCGTGGTGGCTTCCTTGGTCACCGGGCGTCCGGTCTGATCCGTCGCGGTCGCGGTGGTCGTCGTGGTGACGTCCGCGCGAGCCGAAAGCGTGCAGGCGCGGGTGACCTGTTCGCCAGGGGCCAGCTGGGTGACGGTGAACGAGCAGACCGGGTCCGCGGCGCGAACGGTCACGTCGTGCAAGAGCGCGTCGCCGGTATTGCGGAGGGTGCTCACATAGGTCACCGGGTCACCCGGCCGGATCGGTTGGTCCAGGTGATCGCGGCGCAGGTCCAACGCCGGGTGAAGCACCGCGAAGTCGGCTTTCCCGGTCGCGGTCACCGGCGGGCCCGACGGGGCGGCCGCGGTCGCGGTGAGCGGGGCGGCGCTTGCCGGTGCCACGCACTGGTAGCGCTGGGTTCCGCCGACCGGCAGCTCGGCGAAGGCGTGCGCACAGGCAGGGTCGCCGGCCACCCGGACGTCGTGCAGCGGCTGGTCGCCGGTGTTGGTCACCACGACCTCGAACGGCACCGCGTCGTCGGCTCGATACGCGCTGCCCGGGGCGTATTTGGCGACGGACAGCGCAGGCTTCTTCACCTTGAACGACGCCTGGGCGGAAGCGCTCACCGTTCGCTGCGTCGGGTCGGTGCCGGTCACCTTCGCGGTGTTCGTGAACCCGGCCGCGCCCGCGGTGATCGAGCACTGGTACTCGACTTGAGCGTCCGGGGCCAGGCTCGGGATCTGGTGCGCGCAGGCCGGGGTGCGATCGTCCACAACGGACACCGCGGTCAGCGGGACGTCGCCGACGTTGCGGACCAGCAGCGAGAAGGTGACCTTGTCGCCCTGGCGCACCTCGTACGGCTGGGCGTCCTTCATGATCGCGAGTTCCGGGTGGATGACGTCGATCTTCGCCGAGCCGGACGCGGTGACCGGGCGGTTCGTGGGGTCGGTTCCGGAGAGGGTGGCGAGGACGGCGAAGTCGTCCGGTTTGGCGTTCACCGTGCACTGGTAGCTCTGTGCGGCACCGGGTTCGAGGCGGTCGAACTTCTTCGGGCACGCGGGATCAGTGCTGGTCACCGCGGTGAGCGGGACGTCGCCGGTGTTGGTGACGGAGACCGTCACGGTGAGAGTGTCGCCGACCCGCGCGACGGTCGGGTTCGCCGAGGTCAGCACGGTGAGCGCGGGATGGATCACGTCGATGTGCGCGTCGGCGGACGCGGTGAGCGGCGGGCCGACCGGCGGGGTGCCGGTGATGTGCGCGGTGCTGACCGCGTCGTCAGCGGGGGCGGGGATGGTGCAGTCGTAGGTTTTGTTCGCTTTCGGGGCGAGGGTGTCGAGGGCTTTCGCGCACGGGCCCTGGTCGGTGACCTTGACGGCGGTCAGCGGGGCGTCGCCGGTGTTGGTCGCGGTGATGGTGAAGGTGACCGGGTCACCGGCGCGGAAGGGGCCGCCGTGGACGGTCTTCGTCAACGACAATCCCGGGTGCACGACGGTGAACGCAGCGTCAGCGGTGGCGGTTACCGTGCCGCCGATCGGGTCTGCGGCGGTCACCTTCGCGGTGTTCGAGTAACCGTCATGCCCGGCTTTCGTGGTGCAGGTGTAGTGCTGTTCTTCACCAGCGGCCAGGGTGGGGAAGTCGCGGGTGCAGCCGGGGGTCTTTTCGTCCACAATGGACACCTTGGCCAGTGGCACGTCTCCGCTGTTGCGCACGGTGATGGTGAAGGTGACTTCGTCCCCCTCGCGCACCTGCGTCGGCGCGACAGTTTGGGTGAACTGGACGGCGGGGTGGATGACGTCGACGTGTGCGCTCGCGTTCGCGGTGACGGGGCGGCCGGACGGGTCGGTGCCGGTGACCGTCGCGTCGCTGGTGAGATCGTCAGTCGCGGGCCGGGTGCAGGTGTAGGTCTGCTTTGCCTGCGGGGCAAGGGTTCCCAGCCGCTTCGCGCATTCCGGGACACTCGGGTCAGCGACCTGGGTGTCGCGGAGTTCGGTGTCGCCGGCGTTTGTGACGGTCAGGGTGAACGTCGCGGGCCCACCCGGGCGCACGACGGTCGGCGTCACGCTCTGCGCGAGCGTGACGAGCGGGTGGATCACGTCGATTGCTGCCTCCGTCGCCGCCGTCACCGGCGTTCCGACCGGCGGTTTCGCGGTGACCTGCAGTGCTTCTGTCACGTCGGCACCCGGTGCGGTAGTGGTGCAGTCGAACGCCCAGTTAGCTCCGGGGGCGAGGGTGTCGTGCTGTTGTGCGCAGCCATCGGCACGGGCCATTGTCGTGACGGCCAGTCCGGTGAGCGGCACGTCGCCGGTGTTCGCCACGACGACATGAATTGCGATGGAGTCGTTTTCGCGGAACGGTCCACCTTGGACAGTCGCGGTCAAGGTGACTGCCGGATGCTGCACGGTGAACGACGCGCTCGCCTTTGCGGTGACCGGACGGCCGGTTGGATCGGTGCCGGTGACGGTCAGGTCGTTCGTGAAGCCCTGCGTTCCGGCGACCGTGGTGCAGGTGAAAGTCTGCTTTCCTTGTGCGGCAACAGTTCCGAGGGTTCGCGCGCATTCGGCGACCCGGTCGTCTGCCACGGTGACGTCGTGGAACTCGGCGTCGCCAGCGTTGCTTACCGTGACAGTAAAGGTGACACGGTCCCCCTCGCGCACCTGCGCGGGCGCGGCGGCGACGGAAGCTTCCAACGTCGGGTGAACCACATCGATCCGCGCCTCCGCGGTCGCGCGCTGTGTCGTTCCGAGCTGATCTTTACCATTCGCGACAACGGTATTCGTCACGTCGTCCGCCGGAGCTAACTGTTCGCACTTATACGTCTCGACCGCGTTGGGCGCCAACGTGCCGAATTTGCGGACACAACCGGGCACGCTGTCGTCGGCCACCGCGACGTCGTCGAGCGGCACGTCCCCGGTGTTGCGCACGGTGACAGCGAAGGTGACACGGTCCCCCTCGCGCACCTGCGCGGGGGAGGCGGCAGCGGTGACCGCGAGGGCCGGATGGATCACCGTGACGGTGGCCGAGGACTTGGCCGTGACCGGTCGTCCGGTGGCGTCCGTACCCGTGGCGGTAACGCTGTTTGTGGTGGTGAGCGCGGGTTTCGCGGTACAGGAGTAGGTCTGCTGGGTGCCCGGCGTCAGTACGCCGAAGGACCGCGAGCACTCCGGAGTCAGGTCGTCGGTGACGTCGACCGGGTTGAGCGGGCTGTCACCGGTGTTGCGCACGGTGATCTTCCAGGCGACCTGGTCCCCGCCGTGCACCACCGGCGGGACAGCCTCCTTGGAAACGGAGATCGCGGGCGTGATGAGGGGGACTTTCGCGTCCGCGGTCGAGCTGACGACTTTGCCGAGCGGGTCGATGCCCTTCACGGCCGCGCGAGTTCCGTTCGGCAGCGGCACGGTTGCCGTGCAGGTGCCCACCACCGATTGGCCCGGCGCAAGGGCTCCGATGGCGCGTGCGCACGAGGGGACCGCTGGGTCGGCGATGGTCACGTCGTGCAGCGGAACGTCGCCGGTGTTGCTGGTCTTGAGCGTGAAGGTCGCCTGATCGTCAGCACGGTAAGCCGGTTTGTCGACCTGTTGACTCAACTTCAGGGCCGGGCGGAGGACATCGACGTTGCTGCCCGCCGAAGCCGACACCTGCTGCCCGCCGGAACCCACGCCAGTCGCCTTGACCGTGGCGACAAACCCCTTCTCCGGCGCGGCGAACGTGCATTGATAACGCGCACTGGCCCCCGGAGCGAGGGTGCCGATCTTCTTGCCGCACTGCGGGTTCCGCTCGTCCACGACGTCCACATCGGACACCGGGACGGAAGCCGGATTCGTCACGCTGACCGTGAACGTCACCTGGTCGCCCGCGTGCACCCGATGCGGTTCGGCGACCGCCGTGACCTGCAATTCCTGCGCCGGCCGGGGTGCCGCATACGCCGCGGGGGTCAGCAGAGTGGCCACCAGGCCGAGGACTAAGAGCAGACGTTTCCCGGCCGAAACCATGCGGGCAAGTTTTCCACCATCCGGTGACGCCGCGGCGATTTCTTACCCGGCAGTGGGATTACCTCACTCCGCTGAGCGATGAGTGAGACGCACGGTTGACTCGTGGGTGATCGCCGCCGCCTGATCGAGGAAACCGATCACCGTTTGGAGTTGCTCGTCGGAGTAGCCGGCCGCGACCGACTTCGTCGCGGCGACGATGTAGTCCCACAGCGGCGCGACGCGCTCGACGTTCGCCGGGTCGACCCGGACGAGGACCTTCCGCCGGTCGTCGGGATGCGGCATCCGGTTGACGACGCCCTTGCGCTCGAGCCGGTCGACCAGCGCGGTGACCGACGCGGGCGCGAGCCCGGCGTACTCGGCCAGCTCCTTCGGCGTGAGCGGACCGAGCCGGGCGAGGTAGTCGGTGACCTTGCTCTCGACCGGCGAAAGACCGTTCTGCTCAGCGAGCGCGGTGTGGAACATGACCGTCTCGGTCGACAGCACCCGCGCACGAAGCAGCAGCTCAGCGACCAGATCCTCGCGTTCGCTTGACATGCCCCGGAGTCTAGCGGACTATTTAGTTCGATAGAACGAATTACTTTCCAAGATATTCGAAGGGGCGAATCATGGCACGGATCTTGATCGCCGGCGGGGGCATCGCGGGGGCGATCACCGCGATCGCGCTGCACGAGGTGGGGCACGAACCGGTCCTGTACGAGGCGTACGACCGCAGCGCGGAAGGGGTCGGCGCGTTCCTGACGCTCGCCGTGAACGGCCTCGACGCGCTGACGCCGTTAGGGCTGAAACCGCTGGTCAAAGACCTGGGTTTCGACACGCCGCGGATGACGCTCGGGCTCGGCAACGGGCGCCGGCTCAGCGAGTTCCCGCTCGGCGGCGCGCTGCCGGACGGCACGGTGAGCCAGACCGTCCTGCGCTCCGATCTCTACGTGACGCTGCGCGACGAAGCGGTCAGACGCGGCGTGCGCACGGAGTTCGGCAAGCGGCTGACCGGTGCCGAACAGTCGGCGGACGGCGTCACCGCGGTCTTCGCCGACGGCACGAAAACCCACGGCGACCTGCTGATCGGCGCGGACGGGCTGCGGTCGACAGTCCGCCGGATCCTGGATCCTTCCGCCCCGTCGCCGCGGTACGTGCCGCTGCTCAACACCGGCGGTTTCGCGCGCGGCCTCGACCTCGACGACGAGCCCGGCATCATGCACATGGTGTTCGGCCGCAAGGCCTTCTTCGCGCACGTACTCGCCCCGGACGGCGCGGTCTGGTGGTTCGCGAACGTGCCGCACGCCAGCGAACCGACCGAATCCGACCTCGCCGGGATGCGCGGCCCCGGCTGGCGGAAGCGGCTGCTCGACCTGGTCCGCGCGGACCGCACTCCGGCCGCGGCGATCATCGAGGCGAGCGAAAACATCTACGAACCGTGGGCGACGTACGACTTCCCGACGGTCCCGGTGTGGCATCGCGGCCGGATCGGCCTCATCGGCGACGCCGCGCACGCGACGTCACCGGCGGCCGGGCAGGGTGCGGCGATGGCGATCGAGGACGCGGTGACGCTCGCGATGTGCCTGCGCGACGTCGCCGACCCGGCGGCCGCGTTGACCACCTTCGAGGCGCTGCGCCGCGAGCGGGTGGAAGCCGTTGTGGCCCAAGGCAAACGCAACGGCGACGCCAAAGCCCCCGGCCCGATCGGCCGGGTGCTCCGGGACTTCTTCATCACGCGCGCGATGCGCAAACCGGCCACCGACGACCCGAACCGGTTCATGTGGGAGCACCGGATCGACTGGGCGGCGCCGGTGAAGGCGGCTTAGCGCCAGGTGTCGACGCGGTGGAAGTTCTTGTACGCGCGGCTCGGCGTCGGCCCGCGCTGCCCCTGGTAGCGGGAGCCGGCCTCGCTGGAGCCGTACGGGAATTCCGCCGAGCTGGACAGCCGGAAAATGCACAGCTGGCCGATTTTCATCCCGGGCCACAGCGTGATCGGCAGGTTCGCGACGTTCGACAGCTCGAGCGTGATGTGCCCGGAGAAGCCGGGGTCGATGAAGCCCGCGGTGGAGTGGGTGAGCAGCCCGAGGCGGCCGAGGGAGGATTTGCCCTCGAGCCGTCCGGCGAGGTCGTCGGCGAGCCGGACCTGCTCGAACGTGGACCCGAGCACGAACTCGCCGGGGTGCAGCACGAACGGCTCGTCGCCCTCTTTTTCGACCAGCGAGGTCAGCTCGTCCTGCTGCAGCTGCGGGTCGATGTGGGTGTACTTGCTGTTGTCGAAGACCCGGAAGTAGCGGTCGAGCCGGACGTCGATGCTGGACGGCTGGACCATGGCAGGGTCGAAGGGGTCGATGCCGAGGCGGTCGGCGTCGAGCTCTTTGCGGAGGTCACGGTCACTGAGCAGCACGGATGCAGCCTATCGGGCGGGCAGGCGCGGCCGGGGCGCCCCTCCGTCCGAACACCGCGTCCATCCGCTTGAGGTACCGCCGCCGCCCGAACGCGCCGAGCGCTTCCTGCAGCGCAGTCGCACCGGGCACCAGCTGCCGCACGGTCTCCGCCGCGTAATTCACCCCCGCGGCGGCGAGCACCGCGGCCTGCGCGACCGGGTTGTCCGGCAGCCCGAGAAAGTCGGCGTTGTCCCGCCCGAGCACGAGCCGGCTGATCGCGGAGTGCACACCGACGTTTACCTGCGCGAGCACCTTCCCGGCCGCCCCGCGCCCCTCGCCGATCGCCGCGTGCGTGTCGACGAGGGCGCGGGCGAGCCGGACGGAGTCGTCGTCGGGGATGAACTCGGTGGCGGCGAGCATCCAGAGCAACCGCCAGGCGTCGTCCTCATCGGCGGGCAGCAGCTCGTCGGCGACGCCCATCAGCCAGCCGACGTAGCGCCAAAGATGCAGGATGTCGGCCTTCTCGCGGGCGGTGTAGCGGAGGCCGAGCAGCTGGGTGCCGAAGACGTAGACGAGCGAGAAGAGCAGGAGAGTGCCCGCGGTCTGGACCTGATTGACCGGCCGGTCCCATCGGTCGTAATCCCAATCCGGCCGGTTGTTCATCGCACGCCGGACGTGCGCGTGCACCAGCCGGATCCTGAGCGCGGCCTGATACCCCGTGCGGTGCTTTTGGAGCGCGCCCGGCGTGGTGACGTCAATCCACCACGCCGCGGTCTCCACCAGCCGCCGCGGTGCCCGATGCTCGATTTCCCCGGTCCCGACCAGGGATTTCGTCGCGCGTGAGGCCAGGTAGCCGCCCATGAGCGACATGTCGCCAAGGGGGAAGAGCCCGAGCAGCCCAGCGCGGGTGATCGCCTTCGCGCCGCGGACGAGCCTTTGCTGGTCGACCCAGTACGGGGTGGCCTCGACCTCGTCGATGAAGTCTTTCAGCTCCGGGTGAACCTGTTCCCCCGCCAACGCCTGGTCGACGCGGCTTTGCTGGTGGGGCTCCCGGTGCAGCCACTCGACGACGGCGTCGGCCAGGGCGTCTTCCTGCTGCGCGAAGGTACGGAGCCGCTTGAGCTGCGCTTCGTCGGCGGTGGCACCCCGGCTCCGGGCGGCCAGCCGGAACCCGCCTTGCCGGAACATCTCAGGAGACATCTCGGGGTCGTCCATCGCGCACCTCCGCACCGTGGGTCGACAACAAGTGTTGTCACTTTGGCGGGGGAGCGTCAAGGCGTAGCCCCGCTGGACATGGGGGTGCCGTGGTTGTGTATGCTGGCGGAGCACTGCGGATGTAGTTCAATGGTAGAACATCAGCTTCCCAAGCTGAATACGCGGGTTCGATTCCCGTCATCCGCTCTCAGAGAGAAGCCCCGGGTCCCACCAGATGTTGTGGGCCCGGGGTTTTTCTATGGACAGTCTGAGCCAGCGCCGTCCGTTGTCCGCTTATGCACGGCCACTAACCACGAGTCGAATCCACTCTGCGATGACCGTTTCTTCTTTTCTTCACGAGGCTGGAAGGTTCCACAGTCAAGACCAATGCCGGGAACTTAAGGCGGAAGCGCGTCGCCCAGTTCGAAGGGGTTGGCGGGACCGCAGTGGCTACTGCCGGGGCCGGTACCCGGGTTTTGCGGTCCGTGAGGGGACCCCTGAGGGAATCTGATTCCCTCAGGGGTCCCCTCACGGACCTGAAGACGCAGTCGGATAGCGAGAAATCGGCTTAAGTTCGCGGCATTGGCAGTCAAGGCAGCGGAGCGAACGCAGAAATATGCTTCGGCTTGGCGACCGAAAAGTGACGCGTATTGAGGGTTGCCACCCGCGTGATGCCGAGCCGCTCAGCCAGTGCGACGACATACGCATCGCCAGGTTCTCGACGGGCCACTTCCTTGGCGCGCCGGCCGAGGTCGTGTTCACCTTCGAACACGCCTACCGTGCGAAACCGGGGACTGTTCCAAGATCGGTGTTTCCGGCCCGACACGCCGGGCTGAGGTCCGGCGGGATGGGCACTGTGAGTGATGACATCGGAGCTTGTGAGTCCACGTAAGCGTGACGAGAAGCCGGCGCGGGAG